>NZ_CP012841.1:300036-574389 GCF_002073915.1 Candidatus Riesia pediculicola
ATAGTGCGATCTCTACACCAATTCTTTTAGTTGGAGAGAAAGGAAGATCTTTTTTTCCAATCAATATGTTTTGATAATAGATATATAAATCGTCCAGAGATACAATTAGACTTAGAATATTTTTAACATTTTCTTCAAATTTCAAAAGTTTTTTTCGATCGTTATATTCATCATGAAATTGAGTAAGGCTCGCAACGATTATTTTATGAATAAAACTTAATAAACCCATCAATAAACCCTCCCAATTATCGCTTCTTTTCGAAAATTGTTCTATTAGAAACATCATTTTTTTAAAATTATTTTTCACGATAGATCTCATAATTTGAAAAGGATAATCTTCGTTCGGTATTCCAACGATATCAGAAATAAGATCCGTAGATATCTTTCCTTTTCCTATCGAAATAACTTGTTCAGAGATATTTAAAGCATCTCGTAAACTTCCTCCCGAAAGTTTTGCAATCAACTTTCTCGATGACATATCGTGATCCACTTTTTCATAAGAAAAAACTTCTTCTAATCTTTTAGAGATTTCTTTTTCACTAAGAGCATCTAACTTAAAATGCAAACATCTGGAAACAATAGTAGAAGGTAGCTTTTCTGGGTTAGTCGTTGCTAGCAAAAATTTTATATGTCGAGGAGGTTCTTCTAATTTTTTTAGTAAAGCGTTAAAGCTATATCGAGATAGCATGTGTACTTCATCTATTAAGAATATTTTAAATTTTCCTTTTGTAGGAAGATATTGCAGATTATCCAATATTTCCTTCATGTGTTCTATTTTAGATTGAGAAGCAGCATCTATTTCCACCAAATCAACGAATGATCCATGATTAATTTCAATACAATTTTCACATTTATTACATGGTTGATCAGTGACTCCTAACTTACAACTCATTCCTTTAGAAAAAATTCTGGCTATTGTCGTTTTTCCCGTTCCGTGAGAACCTGAAAAGAGATATGAATGATGTAATTTCCCTTTAGATAAACAATTAGATATCGATTTAACGACATGTTGTTGCCCTGAAATCTCTTTGAAAGAGATTGGTCTCCATTTTCTAGCTAACGCAAAATTTTGCATAAATCCTTTTTAAAATAAGTTAGTTAGTGAACGTTCATAATAAATCGGTCAATGAACGGATAAAATATATTTTTTGATAAAATTGAAATGAATTCCATTCCTAAATTGTTCTTCTGGTCGATTTCTCTTAAAGAACTATTTTTTGGTTTTTAGTGATAGAAATTTTGCTTTAAGTTTGAATTTTAATTAAAGAATTTCCTTGAACTTTAAATGTACTTCTTTGAATTTTGAAAAATAGATAAATTACATTCATATAATCTTATTATTTAGAAGTTTCTAAAATATATTTCGTGTTTTAAATTCTATTTAAAAATTTAATTTTCTAAAAAGAATTTAATTTGTTTTAAATAAAATTGAAAAAAATTTCTTTCTTACTACTTATCAACAAGTCATTGTTCAAAATATTTCTTGTATCAATTCCATTTTCGAGAGATCGGATAAATTCTCCTCCTAGTAGATAGAATCGTCCATAATATTTGTCTATAAAGATTCTTTTTTAAATAAAGATAAAATGGAAAATATGACCGATTAATTGCAGTAATCTAAAAGATTTTTTTCAACAAGTTCACTTGGTTTTCCTCAGTGCATATTGAAATATTTTTGGATGCTTCTTTCCAGATCTGACCAGTTAAATATATCTAATATCACCGATTATGAACCAAGTGAAACAAAGATTTCCCCTATCTTACATAAAATCAAGGAGATAAGAAACATTTTCTTTTTCGAAGATTATTCTTTTTTTTAAAAAAATTTTTATACGATCTCAATTACGTTTACTTAGAAATGTTCTTTTCATAGAAATTTTTTTAAAAATAAAGAATTTCAGTTCTTACATTTTTGATATAGTTTGAATTCCAAGTAAATTGAGTCCAATTTTTATGGTTATTTTAGTTAAATAAACTAATTTTAGTCTATTTTTTTTTCGAGTTTTGTCTTGAACATTTATGATAGAACAATTTTCATAGAATTTTGAAAATTCATTGGAAAGTCGATATAAATAGTTACATAAAATATTTGGCAATCCTTTTTGAGAAGTTTCTTGTAATATTTCAACAAATCTTAGTAAATGCATAGATATTATCTTTTCATATGAATTAGTGGCAATAAAGGTTTCATCTTTTATTTCATTGAGATTCATTTTTGACTTTTTGATTAAAGAATTTGCTCTGGAATAAGTATATTGAATATATGAAGCGGTATTTCCAATAAAAGAAAATATTGTGCTCCAATTAAATATGTAATCTGTTTTTCTATTTTTCGATAGATCAGAGTATTTAACAGATCCAATTCCTATCTTTCTCGCTATCTTTAGAATATTTCTTTTCCTAGAATTTTTTAATCCTTTTTCTGAAATAAATTGTTTTGCTTTGATAATAGACTTTTCTAAAATCTCAAATAATTTAACATTTTTTCCAGACCTCGTTCGAAATGGTTTTTTATCTTTTCCTAAAATCATTCCGATTTGATGATGTTCTAACTTCACGTTTTCTTCAACATATCCAGCTTTTTTAGCAATGATCCAAGATTGCTGAAGATGTCTTTTTTGTCTGGAATCTACATAATATAAAATTCGATCTGCTTTTAATTTTTGACATCTATATTTTAAACAAGCAATTTCTGTCGTAGTATATAAGTATCCTCCATCACTTTTTTGAATCATCACAGCCGATGGTTTACCATATTTATTCTTAAATTCTTCTAGATAAACAACTACAGCTCCTTTATCTACTACTGCTATTTTTCTATGTTTTAAGTCTTCAACTATTTCTTCGAGCATGCTTTTGTAAAAACTTTCAGCTACTATATCTTTTTTTTTGAGAGATACTCCGAGTAATTTATATATTCTTTGATTCTCTGATATGGTGATGTGAACGAGGTTTTTCCATAACTCAAGCAATTCCGAATTACCAGATTGTAATTTTTGAATATACCTTCTGGAGATTTTGGAAAATTCTTTATCCTGATCGAAAATCTTTCTGGATTCTTGATAAAATTCCTCAAGTTTTTCCAATGTAATATTTTGTGTTGAATTTTTTCGTAATATTTCTTTTAGATATGCAATTAACATTCCAAAATGAGTTCCCCAATCTCCAATATGATTTACCTTGATTATTTTTTTTCCTAAAAACTTTGAAATTCTTACTATTGAGTCCCCTATAATTGTGGAACGTAAATGACCAACGTGCATATTTTTTGCTATGTTTGGAGAAGAATAATCGATTATCGTGACCATATTTTTTTCTGTATTTTCTGATCGAATCGTACTCAAATATTTTTCTGAAAGCATACAGTCTATCTGTTGATTAATCCATTTTTCTTCAAGAAATACGTTAATAAAGTTCGGTTCTATAATTTCTATTTTTTTGAAATATTCTTGCTTTGACAATTCAAGAAGTAGTTTTTTTCCGAATTCTTTCAAAGAAATACGATTTGATCGTAACATGTTAGATAATCCATCTACTTGATAATTTCCAAATTTATTTGAATGATTAGAAAATCGAACCTGAATATCCTTTCCATTGGAAAGACTATGAAAATTGATTGTATTTTGAATTTTTTCTTGAATTTCCCTTTTTATGTTCACTTGTTAACCTAAGTTAATATAATTATAATTTTTCTTTTGAGGAAACGATAAATTGGTATTGAAATTTTCTTTAGGAAAGAATCTATTTTTGATTTCCTCATTCTATATAAGAGCAAAAAAAAATGTTACGAACTGAAAACTATCGAATTTTAAAATTTGATCTCTGTAAATTTTTTTTTCTTCCTAACTAATAGGATTGTTCTGGTTGGAGATGGATAACCTTCTTCGGTAAAGTTTAGGTTCACATCGTTTAAATTTGTTCGAAATTGTAATAAACTTCTCTTTGACCAATCGGTTGCTCTTTGCTCTTTCTTCGAAGTAACTGATTGATTGATAATTTCTACCTCGGAAAAACCACATCTGAGTAACCAAATCTTTAACATATCAATTGAAGGAATGAAATAAATATTTTTCATTCCAGAGTATCTTTCAGCAGGAACTAAACAATTTCCATATTTTTTATGGATTGTTAAACTTTCTAATATCAATTCTCCGTCATCTTTTAATTGATTTTTTAAGTGATTTAAGTGTTCTATTGGAGATTTTTGGTGATAAATAACTCCCATTGAAAAAATTGTATCAAAAATCTTTAAATGAGGAATATTTTCAATTCGTATTGGAAGAAAATTCAAATTTTTCTTTTTCCCAATAAGCTTCTCTATAGCTTTGAATTGAAAAAAACAATAGATCGATGGATCTAATCCTATCACTGACTTTGCTTCTTTTCCAAGGATTCTCCATAGGTAATATCCATTGCCACATCCAACATCTAGAACAATTTTATCTTTTAGAGAAATGTGAGGAATGATTCTTTTCCATTTCAGATATGACTTCCACTCTGAATCAATTTTTATTCCATACATCTCAAATGGACCTTTTTTCCAAGGAGAAAGCTGGAATAATAAGTTCTTTATTCTTTTTTGTAGATGAATGTTATCTTGTTTGGTGCTTGTTACCGAAATTTTTGTTTCGATATTTAAAAAATTTGGTGTCATCTTTGGTATATTTTCAACAATTCTTTCAAAGTGATCAAATTTTTTATCGGAAAAAAATTTTTTCCAATCCTTAATTTTTTCTTTAGAATTCTGTAACCAATTTTTAAAAAAAATGATGAATATTGATTCATAAAATTTTGTAAAATTTGACATCTGTTATCTTTTAAACGCAATTAATGAAATAAAATTTAAGTATTGAAACCATAATATAAAATCGCAAAATCCAGATTGTTTTAATCTAGATCGATGTTGTTCCATGGATTCTAAGAACATAGAATTTTTTAGCATCCTTTCTTTTTGAATGACCTCTAATCTACTATATCCGTTAGATAATTTGAAATTTTTATATGCGCTTGAAAATAATTTATTTTCTTCTGGATTTTGGGATTTTATTTTTTCCGAAAGAATTAAAATTCCATTTTGATTCAATCCTTGATAAATTTTATCTATCACATATGTCTTTTTGAATGGATGAATGAATTGTAATGTAAAGTTTAGAACTATTATAGAAGCATTTTTGATATCTATTTTTAAGATATCCCTTTGAAAAATTTTTATAGAATTACTTTTCTGAATTTTTTTATAGAGTCTTTTCTTAAAATTCTTTATCATATCTTTGGAATGATCTACTGAAATGATTGTACAATTCTTATTTAATACATATTTAAGAATGGATTCTGTAACTTCTCCTATAGAACATCCAAGATCATATATATTGCTTTTTGGTTGTATGAATTTTTTAGAAAAATACCCGATTGTATTGGAAATATTTTTATATCCGGGAATAGATCGATGAGCCATATCGTGAAATACTTCCGAAACCTTTCGATCGAATCTCCAATCTTTCAAATCTTTAATTGCATTTCTAAGAATGTTATCTTTTTTTTTCATAAGTTATGATGAAAATCCATAATAAATAATTCACATAAATCTGAAATGTATGTTCGATACTATCTTCGAAAAAATCTAAATCATTATTAAATTTATATTTTTTGAAAATTAGATTAAATATGAAAATCAACCTTTCTTTTCTTCATTCTTACTATAAGAATATGATCGATATTTGAAAAAACTTCTAGGGATTTATTATCTTTTACTTAAATTCTTTTTGAAAATCCAATAATAATTTAAACTTGTTAAGATCTAATGTTTAAATCTTAAAACTTTTTTAGAGGAATTCATGTCAAGAACACATTATTGTGGAGAAGTAAATTTTTTTCATATTGGAACACGCGTAATTATTTCTGGATGGATACATAGTATTCGTCGTCTGAAAAATTTAACTTTTTTAGATATACGAGATAGAACAGGAATAATACAAGCAGTTTGCTCAAAAAAACTTTTTCCATCTATTTTTTTACAATCATTAAAGTTGAACCAAGAGTTTTGTATTAGAATATCTGGAAAAGTTCGAGAGAAAAGAAAAAAAATATCCGAAAGTGTTCTTCAGAAGAATATAGAAGTTTTGGTACATTCGATAAATATTTTGAACAATTCAAAAAATCTTCCAATAGATATCATTGGTCGAAAAATTTCTTCCGAAGAGATGCAACTAAAATACCGATACTTGTATCTTAGAAATCCAGATATGAACAAAACATTGGTTATACGGTCAGAAATTACTCATTTTATTCATCAGTTCATGCACAAAAATAAATTTGTTAATATTGAAACTCCTTACTTATCCAATCCGACTGATGGAGGAGCTAAAGATTTTTTAGTTCCGAGTAGAACGAAACATAATCATTACTATGCTTTGGCACAATCTCCTCAAATGTTCAAACAGATTTTAATGATATCTGGATTTGATCGTTATTATCAAATAGCAAAATGTTTTCGTGACGAAGACTCCAGATCAAATCGCCAGCCAGAGTTCACTCAACTCGATATGGAAATGTCATTTGTTAATTCGAAAAAAATTAAAAAAATCATAGAAAGATTCATTCGAAAGCTTTGGAAAAAGATATTAAAATATGATCTTCCAAATTGTTTTCCAACAATAACTTTTGAAGATGCGATCCAGAAATATGGAACGGATAAACCAGATCTTAGAAATCCTTTAGAATTAGTTGATATTACATACTTAACTAGTTCTTTCGATAAACCTAAGAGAAAATTTTCTAATGAAGACAGTTGTATTTTGATTCATATCAAACAAGTTCTAAAGGACATTAAATCAATTCAATTAAAGAAATATCAACAACTCAGCTTAAAGTTTAAGATTAAAAATTTTCTAATATTGGAATTTTCCTCAGACTTTTTAAATCAAACAGTAAAAAAGAATCTCTTAGGTTTTCCAGTAGAACTTTTTTATTCAATTCGATCCAATTTTCAAATAAAAGAAGGAGATGTTATTTGTGTTGGAATAGGAAAAAAACCATTATTGAATCAATTTATGGGACATCTTCGATCGAAGTTGGCAAAAGAACTGGATATTTCTGAAAAGAATGTCTGGAAACCGATATGGGTAATTGATTTTCCTATGTTTAAAGAGGAAAAAGACGGATGCTTAAAACCTGTTCACCACGTTTTCACTTCTCCTAAATTATGTGATATATCAAAACTATATTCGAATCCTATCAGAACTGTTTCTGACTCATATGACATGGTAATTAACGGACAAGAGTTGGGAAGTGGATCGGTTAGAATATATAAAAAAGAAATACAAGAAAAAATTTTTCAGATATTAAAAATTAATGAAGAAGATCAAAAAAACAGGTTTGGATTTTTTTTAGAAGCTATGCAATATGGAGTTCCACCGCATGCTGGATTTGCATTTGGGTTGGACAGAATAGTGATGTTGATGTTAAATCAAAAGAATATAAAAAATGTCATCGCTTTTCCAAAAACTACTTCTGCATCTTGTCTAATGACGAATTCTCCTAGCAAAATTTAAAGCTAAGTATTATCTTTCGTAAGAATCTCTTATATGTTTAGAAAAATTTTTAGAGATTGTCGGATGAAATATACAAATCGATATTTTCATTCATATCAATATGAAGTAAAGAATACTGGAAGTTAAAGAACTTTTTAATTATTTTTTAAAATTTTGTTTTTAAGAATAATTTTTTTCGAAAATGGTTTCGATTTGCATTAACATTGATTAAATCTCTATTTTAGAAACGTTTCTAAATTTTTTGATGAAAATTTTTTCTTCAGTTCGATTATCATAATTAGCAGATAAACTCATCACTCAGTGTATGACAGGTTTTAAAAGTGATCACTATACTTGGAATCGATCCTGGATCTTGCATCACAGGATATGGAATAGTACAAAGTCAAAAGAAAAGAATTCTTTATATAGACGGAGGATGCATTAAAAACAGATTAGCAGATATGCCAAATCGACTAAAAACGATTTATGATGGGGTTCAGAAGATTATTCACAAATATCGTCCGGATATTTTTGCTGTAGAGCAAATATTTGTTTCCAAAAATGTTAGCTCTGCGTTAAAACTTAGTCAAGCTAAAGCTGTAGCAATTTTAGCCGCTGTCAAAAATCAATTACCGATTTTTGAATATTCAACAAAGAAAGTCAGAAAATCAGTTGTTGGAACTGGATCAGCTAAGAAAGAACATATTCAATACGCGGTTCACGCGATCTTGAAATTATCTTCTCATCCTCAATCAGACATAGCAGATGCTTTAGCAGTAGCCATAGCTCATATTTTTTCTGAAAACTACAAGATTAAAAAAAAAAGATTCAAAAATAAAATATCTATTTCATACCTTGAAACTTATCATTATTAATGATGCGTTCGATTAAGAACGATTGAAATTCGTATATTCATTTCTCATCCTGTTCCTCAATCCTCTATTTATTGAGAGAGTTGTACTGTTCCGGACTATTTCAAAGAATCATTATTTTTTTTCAATAATTTTTCAATTTAATCAGAACTCTACAAGATTTGATTTTACATAAAAGTTAATAAATAGCTGATTTATCATTTATTTCTAAATAATTTCTTAATTTCCCCTTGAACTAATCTAATTTATCCCCATCTCTCATTGCATGAGAGCAATTCTTCTAGATTGTTCTTAGAAAATGATAAATGATAATAATTATACTTTGTATAGATTTTACTTATAGGAGATCTGTCGATGAAGATTCGTCCCTTACATGATCGAGTAATCGTTAAGAGAGAGGAAGTTGAATCCAAATCTACTGGTGGAATTGTTTTGACTGGTTCTGCCGCTGGTAAGTCAACTAGAGGAAGAGTACTTGCCGTAGGAAAAGGAAGGATATTAGAAAACGGAGAAAATAAACCGTTGGACGTAAAAATAGGAGATATCGTCATATTTAACGATGGGTATGGCGTAAAAACGGAAAAAATTGATAACGAAGAAGTTTTAATCATGTCAGAAAGTGATATTCTTGCGGTAGTTGAAAAATAATTACTTTCTCTTAAGTTTTCTGAACGAATGAATTAAAAGGAAAAAAAAATGGCAGCTAAAGACGTAAAATTTGGTAGTGAAGCTCGTGCAAAAATGCTAAGAGGTGTGAATATACTTGCAGATGCAGTAAAGGTAACTTTAGGTCCTAAAGGAAGGAATGTGGTTCTTGATAAATCTTTTGGAGCACCTTCTATAACAAAAGACGGAGTTTCTGTTGCTAGAGAGATAGAACTAGAAGATAAATTTGAGAACATGGGAGCTCAAATGGTAAAAGAAGTTGCTTCTAAAGCAAACGACGCTGCTGGAGACGGTACGACCACAGCGACCGTTTTAGCACAATCTATTGTCAGTGAAGGATTAAAAGCAGTAGCGGCTGGAATGAATCCGATGGATCTAAAGAGAGGAATAGATAAGGCAGTTTCTGCGGCAGTAGAAGAGTTGAAAAAGCTTTCTAAAACTTGTGACGATAATAAAGCAATCGAACAAGTTGGAACAATCTCTGCTAACTCTGATCAGTCAGTGGGAAAATTGATAGCTGATGCAATGGAAAAAGTTGGAAAAGAGGGCGTTATCACTGTAGAGGAAGGCTCTGGATTAGAAGATCAACTTGCAGTTGTCGAAGGGATGCAATTTGATAGAGGTTATCTGTCTCCTTATTTTATTAATAAGACAGATTCTGGTTCTGCAGAATTAGAGAATCCCTATATACTTCTTGTAGACAAAAAGATATCCAATATTAGAGAGCTTTTGCCTGTATTAGAAAGTGTTGCAAAATCTAGTAAACCGCTTTTGATTATTGCAGAAGATGTGGAAGGAGAAGCTTTAGCAACTCTAGTTGTAAATAATTTGAGAGGAATTGTGAAGGTAGCTGCTGTTAAGGCTCCTGGTTTTGGAGATAGAAGAAAAGCTATGCTTCAAGATATTGCTATTCTAACAAACAGTATGGTAATTTCTGAAGAAATTGGAATGGAGTTAGAAAAAGCTTCTATTGAACATCTTGGTCAAGCCAAGAGAGTTGTAATAAATAAAGATACTACAACAATAATAGATGGAATTGGAGAGAGGAGTTCTATAAGAAATAGAGTTAAACAGATAATGCAACAAAGAGACGAAGCTACTTCGGATTATGATAGAGAAAAACTTCAAGAAAGAATAGCAAAATTATCTGGAGGAGTTGCTGTCATCAAAGTGGGAGCTGCAACAGAAGTTGAGATGAAAGAAAAGAGAGCGAGAGTAGACGATGCGTTACATGCTACTCGAGCTGCAGTGGAAGAAGGAGTGGTAGCTGGAGGAGGTATTGCTTTAGTAAGAGTTGCTACAAAACTTGATCTTCTAAATGGAGAGAACGAAGATCAAACTGTTGGAATTAGAATTGCCTTGAGAGCTATGGAATCTCCAATGAGACAGATTGTAGAAAATTCTGGAGGAGAAGCTGCTGTAGTTGTTAACAATGTTAAAAAAGGAAAAAATAATTATGGATACAATGCTTCTACAGAACAGTACGGGGATATGATGGAGATGGGAATTTTAGATCCAACAAAAGTAACCAGATCCGCTCTACAATTTGCCGCTTCTATAGCCGGACTAATGATTACGACTGAAGCTATGATTACTGATCTTCCAAAAGAGGATAAATCAGAAATGAATCCTTCTTCTGGAATGGGAGGTATGGGTGGAATGATGTAAGAAGTTGGAAAAGAATTTTGTTTTATTTTTTTCTAATTTTATTTAAGTTTTTTAAATTAGAGAGAAATTGCTTTATTCAAAATAAAGAACCTAGAATCAAATCGGATTTTTTCTAGGTTCTTTTTTTTTAATTAAAAATTATTAATTTCATGTTCTCTATACGAGTTTAGTATGAATAAAATAAAATTTGGAACAAAAATTATATATCATGGAGAGCCGTATACGTGTTTAAAATCTGAATTTATTAAACCTGGAAAAGGTAAACCTTTCATAAGATTATTGATTAAAAGTTTGGTTTCTGAAAAAACTTTAGAAAAAACTTTTAAGTCCATAGAATCAATTGATGTTACAGATGATATTTCGGAAATTAAGTTAACCTATATTTACAATAATACTCAGTTTTGGTTCTTCATGAAAGAAGAAGGATATGATCAATTTCACATTGCCAAAGATAATTTAGGAGATAAGATAGATTGGATGACTAATCATCTAAAATGCGATGTAATATTCTGGAAAGATCGTTTAATCTCAGTTAAATTACCCAATTTTGTGTTTTTAAAAGTAATTAAAGTAGTGAATCAGAAACAATCTAGTGATTCTTCTTTCGGAGGGAAAGGTTGGAAACAGGTTATGCTCCAGACAGGAGCAATTATTAAGGTTCCATACTTTATTAAAGTCGGAGATATAATAAAAATTAACACAAAAAAGAGAAGCTACGAATCTAGAGAAAAAATAAACACTTGAAGATTTTTTATGGAGCTGGCGGGATTTGAACCCGCGTCCGAAAATTCTTCAGTTTGTCGTCTCTACATGTTTATTTTACCGATTTTTATTCGTTGAATATTTCTTGGTAAAATTCGAATTAATTCAACTATCCTATTTTTTCAACGTTCAGAATGATAGGAAAAACTGAACGTGTTCTCTTTTTTTATCATGTTTCTACTTACCAAAAAGAGAAAAAATAAATAGAATGCATTTTTTCAAGCTATTCTTAAATTTAGTTAAGCTGCTTGAGCATATGCATAGTTTTTAGTTTTTGCAACTATTTTTAGATTTTAACGAGAATCTGCTCGACATGCTACTTCAAACCTACTAAATTTCGTCGAATCCAATTCAGCCCCAAAAAGCAGTCCTTCTCCATATCTTAACATAAAAATTTATTTTTTAAAGTTCTCATTTTTCTGATCTTCCATTCATTTTCTTTAATTTTAATTCTTTTATCGTATTGCTTTTTTCCTTTTCCTATTCCAATCTCTATTTTGCATATATTATTTTTCCAATATAGAGATATTGCAACTGCTGTATATCCTTTACGGTTAATTAAAGAAGAAAGGAAGTAAATTTCATTTTTTTTTAATAGCAATTTTCTTGATCTTTTATTTTTTTCAAGATGGTTTAGATCTTTATTAACAGAGAAGCTTTTTTCTGAAGAAATATTCATTTCTGAAATATATGCCTCTTTATCTTTGATTTCCACATAACTTCTAGTAATGTCTACTTTTTTTTTTCTGATTGATTTCGTTTCCCATCCATACAAAACGATTCCAGCTTCAATTTTTTTTTCTATTGTATATTCATAAGAAGACTTCTTATTAAGAACAATTTTTTGAATTTTTATGTCGTTCTTTTTCATAATTTGATAGATCTTTGGTTTTGTTGTAGACACAGTTATATTTAGTTAAATATTAATTTTTATGATAATATTAAATTCTTAACTTTTTGTAAAAACTAACATTATTTTAATAAATTATAATTCACATTTTTATTGATATTTTATTCATATGATCTATTATAATTTTTATTGAATTCAGATTTATTATATTTCTCAATAAATTTTTATTTCATCTTATACCTTCTATGCCTTCTTATCAAAATTTTTGATTAATATTTTTTATATATAGATTATAAATTGTCTGAAATTAATCTGAAGTTTTAAAAGACCAATAAAATGTTCCTAAAATTTTTTTGATTTTGTCAAGAATAATCGTTTTAAAAAGAATTTTTTGATAGTTTTACTATTGAGTAACTGTTTTTTTTAAGTTTTTCCAACTTAAGGAACGTTAGTTTTATTTTCCGCTAAAAGATTACAATTTTCCCCATCCTAATTTACTTTTTAAAATTTTAAAGTAGTTAAAACGTTTTGGATGTAACAGATTAACTTTATAATTGCTTTTTTTTATTAGTACTTTATCTCCATAGCTGACAGAATATACAATTTGTCCATCACAATTAATTTCTTGATAACCTTTTCGACTTTTTATTTTCAATTGAATACAACTGTTTCCATGAACTAAGAGGGGTCTTGAGGAAATAGAATGTGGAAAGATGGATACTAAAAGAATTGCGTTTAAATTAGGAGATAATATTGGACCACCAACAGAAAGTGAATACGCTGTAGATCCAGTTGGAGTTGAAATTATTAAACCATTAGATCTTTGAAAAAATGCTAAGTTTTTATTGATAAATACTTCAAAATCAATCATATTTTTAATTTTTCTAGAATTAAAGGAAATTTCATTAATAGCTCGATCGAGGATCATCTCTTTTTTTTTCTTATTGATTTGAATTTCTAACAAAAATCTTTTTTCTTGATGAAAAGATCCGTTGAGTATTTTAGATAATTGATTCAACGCGTCTTTTGGATGTAAATCGTTGAGAAATCCTAAATTTCCATGATTAATACCAATGATTTTTTGTTCATATTTAGAAAAATTTCTTATAGCATTTAACATACTTCCATCTCCTCCTATAACGATAATTAGATCGGATTTCTCTCCCATTTCTTGTATGTTACTTAAGATAATGTTCTTATTACGTTTGATCGTATTAATAGAATCATCATCTTCAATCATTATTCTATAGTTTCTATTTTTTAACCAAGTACATAGATTTTTAAAGGTTTTCAAAACAGATGGTTGTTTGAAATAACCTACAATACCTATATTTTTAAAAAAAGATGCTTTTTTTATTTTTTTATTTAGCATAATTTTTCCTTTCTGAAAACTCATATATTCTATTGAATATCGAGCTTTTATTACTATAATAATAGGAAATTATCTGATGATTTGATAGATAAATAAGAGAAAGATATGGATACTATAAAAGAGTGCAAAAATCACGACAATGAAAAAATTTTTAAAGAAGAAATAGAAGAGAAAAAAAAATCAAAAAAAAATGATTTTAAAGAAAACTCAAAAGAATCCGATTTAAATAAAGAGAAAGAACTGTTAAGATCAGAAATAAAAAGATTGAAAGATAAGATAGATTCTTATAAGAAAAGAGAAAGAGAAATTATTTTACGTTCAAAAGCAGAAATTGAAAATATCAGACGTAGAAACGAGAAAAGTTTTGAAAAAGCTCATAAGTTTGCTTTAGAAAAGTTTTCTTATGATTTGCTTTCAGTCATAGATAATTTAGAAAGAGCTATATTATTAGAAATGAAGGAAGAAAAAAATTTTTCTTCGATGTTAGATGGAATTCAATTAACTATTCGATCATTCTTATCAGTTATCGAAAAATACGGAATTTGTCCTGTATTGGTTCAAAAAGGAGAATCTTTTGATCCTAAGCTTCATGAGGCTGTCTCAACTGTGAATTCAAAAGAATACGATCATAATCAAATAGTTGACATAGTACAGAAAGGTTATACCATTCATAACAGACTATTAAGACCCACCATGGTAATAGTCAATTCAAAAGATAATTTAAAAAAAGGTAAAATCTAATGGTAAACTCCAATCAATCAGTTTTATGTTATTTTTTTTTAAAATTTGATTGGCTTTCAAGAAATGTTTACATCCGAAAAAACCAAAATTTGCAGAAAATGGAGAAGGATGAGTAGATTCAAGAACATAATGCTTATTTCGATTTATTAGGTTTTTCTTGCTTTTGGCAAAATTTCCCCATAGTAAAAATATTACTCCTTCTTTTAAAAGACTAATTTTGGAAATTGCTTTATTTGTGAAAATTTGCCAACCGATATTCTTATGAGAGAGAGGCTTTCCTCTTTCAACTGTCAGTATGCTATTTAATAAGAATATTCCTTGTTTAGTCCATCTAGTTAAACAACCATGATTGGGTATTTTGAAACTTTTAACATTTTCTTCTAGTTCTTTGTAAATGTTTCTTAAAGAAGGAGGGATTTCTATTTTTGGAGGAACAGAAAAACATAATCCATGAGATTGATTAGGACAATGGTAAGGATCTTGTCCTAGAATTACCAATTTAATTTTATGAAACTCAGTATAATAAAATGCGTTAAAAATATCCTCATCTTTTGGATACACTTCTTTTCCAGATTTTCTTGCTTCGTTTAATTGATGAAGAATATTTAAGAAGTACTTTTTTTTACTTTCTTCTAAAATAAATTTTTTCCAGCTGAATTCAATTTTTTTTCTTTTATTTTTCATAACGGTAATTAAATCATATTTTAGAGCGTTAAAACTTTGATCAAGATGTTAGGAAAATTTTCATCAAGTTAACATTTTACAAACTTTTAAAGCAGGTAGAGTGACGAAGAATATCTTGAAAAGAGTTTCAACTCTTACAAAGATTTATATTAAGTTTATTAATCATGTTAAACCAAACAAAATATATCAGAAATTTTTCCATTATTGCTCATATAGATCATGGAAAATCTACTTTATCAGATAGAATTATTCAAATTTGTAATGGAGTTTCTGAAAAGTTCTTACGAAAGAATCGAGAAAGATTTTTAGATTCCATGGATTTAGAGAAAGAAAAGGGAATTACGATCAAATCACAAAATATTACTTTGAGATATACATCAAACAATGGAAATCAATATCAATTAAATTTAATTGATACACCTGGTCATATGGATTTCATATACGAAGTTCTTCATTCCCTATCAGCCTGTGAGGGAGCTTTGTTAGTCGTAGATGCTAAAAAAGGAATACAAGCCCAAACTTTAAACACTTTAAATCATGCCTTGAAGATGGGTTTAACAATTATACCAATCATTAATAAAATCGATTTAATCGATATAAATCTGAGTTCAATCGTACAAAATTTGAGCAAAATTAGTGGAATTGAAAAAAGTAGGTTTTTATTTTGTTCGGCTAAAACTGGATATGGAATAAAAAAAATCATAGAAAATATAATACAGAACATTCCTTCTCCAACTGGAGGAGAAAAAGATCCCTTACAAGCATTGATTATTGATTCTTGGTTTGATCAATATTTAGGAGTAATTTTTTTGATAAAAGTGAAAACAGGAAAAATCTTAAAAGGAGACCAAATCAAGATATTAGGGATTAAAAAATCTCATCTTGTGAGAAGTATTGGAATATTCAATCCAAATAGAACAGAGAGTAAAAAATTGATTAGTGGAGAAATAGGTTGGATATCATGTAAAATAAAAAATATCAACGAAAAGCTCGTTGGAAGGATGATTTTTCATTCTTCTCATCTAAAAGTTTCTGAGAGCTCTTCGAATTTGGAATCTAAAAAAATTCAATCTCAAATTTATTCAAATTTATTTCCGAAAGATCCAGGATCGTATTCTCTATTGAAAGACGCATTAATTAAATTGCGTCTTAATGACTTTTCTTTGTGTTTTTCAGAAGAATGCTCAGATTTTTTTGGAAATGGGTTTAATTGCGGTTTTTTGGGATTATTTCATTTAGAAATTACAAAAGAAAGGTTAATAAGGGAATATAAGATAGAAGTAATTTCTACTTTTCCGAGATTAACTTATGAAATTGAACTAAAAAGTAAAGAAATATTGCATTTGAAGGATCCTGAAAAGATATCCAACTTTAAAGGAATCAGAGAAATTCGAGAACCAATATCTCAATGCAAAATATTAGTTCCAAAGGAATATATTGGAAAAATTATAGATTTATGTTCTAAAAAAAGAGGGGTACAGACTGACTCTCTTTACTTAGATGATCAAGTTTTACTGACTTATGAAGTTCCAACTTACGAAGTAATATCTAATTTTTTCGATCTCTTAAAATCAGTTTCTAAAGGATACGCTTCTTTAGAGCATCATTTTATTCGATTTAAAAAAGAAAAAATAGTTTGTGTGAATATATTAATTAATGGAAAGAAAATAGATTGTCTTTCTTCAATGATTCATCAAAAGAAATCAAAAAAACATGCTGAAAAAATTATAAAAATTATCACCGAATCTTTCCCGAGACAACAGTTCAACGTAATTATCCAAGCAGCTATTGGAAAAATTATCGTTTCAAGATCCGAAATCAAACCTTTTCGAAAAAATGTTCTCTCAAGATGTCACGGAGGAGATTCTTCCAGAAAGATGAAGCTTTTAGGTAAGCAAAAAAAAGGAAAAAAAAAGATGAAGAAGTTTGCACGTTGGACATTGTCTAGATCTATTCTCTTATCTCTTAAGAAGATGTACGATGCTTAATTTTGAAGGAAAAAGATGTCAGAATTATTCTCTATTTTTTTAAATTTTATTATAATTTTAAGTGGTTTACTTTGGTTATTTTTTCGAGTTAATTCTATTATAAAAAAAAAAATTAAAAAAAGTTCATTAATTCTTAAGAAAAATGATTCGTTTTTTAAAATCAATTACCTTTCTTCCTTTTCATCTGTTTTCCCTTTATTAATTACTGTGTTTTTAGTTCGTTCTTTTTTATATGAACCATTTCAGATTCCTTCTGGATCCATGATTCCTTCATTATTAGTTGGAGATTTCATATTGGTAAAAAAGTTTTCTTATAGATTGATTAATCCTATCAATCAATCTACTATCTTTAAGATTAAGGATCCAAAAAGAGGAGATATTGTAGTTTTTAGATACCCGATGAATAAAAAAATGAATTTTGTGAAGAGGATAATAGGTATTCCTGGAGATAAAATAATTTATGATCCTGAAAGAAAAGAACTAAAAATTTTTCCAAACTATTTAAAAAATTCTCAAAAAAATTGTATTCCGATCGAATATTCCTTAAAGAAAGAAAGTGAGTGGGTTTTATTTACAGACGATGTATTCTTTCGCAATCAGCAAAGTCATCATAAAATCTCAGTATATGACCAAATTCCCAAAAATTCCTTAAGACAAGAAGAAAGAGTAGAAAGAATAGACCGCAAAAAAAGTTATACTATTCTGTTAACTCCTGGAACATATGTAGAGTCATACTATAAACAAAAGTTCATGTCAAAAAATCAATGGATCATTCCAAAAAAGAATTACTTTGTAATGGGAGATAATAGAGATAATAGTTCGGATAGTAGAAACTGGGGAACTATTACAGAAGATGATCTGATAGGAGAGGTCACCATGATTTGGTTCAGCTTGAATAAAGTAGAACATCAATGGCCAAATGGAATTCGATTGAAGAGAATTGGAAAAATATGCTGATTTTACTTATTGGAAGAAGAAATAATTTGAATTATACTTTCAAAAAATTACGAATTATTAATTAGAAAATTTTCTTATATGAAACATAAATTTGATTTATTCTGGAAAGATAAAGATATTATAATGTTACAAAAGAATATCGGATATCGATTCAACCATTTAGATTTTTTATATCAATCATTAACTCATCGAAGTACGAATCTGTCTCATAATGAAAGGTTAGAATTTTTAGGTGACTCCATATTAAATCTAATTATCTCAAAATTTCTCTACGATGAATTTCTCTCGAAGAATGAAGGAGAAATGAGTAGAACGAGATCTAATTTGGTCAAAGAAGGTACACTATCAGATATTGCTAATCAATTAGGAATAGGAAGTTTCATAAATTTAGGGTTGGGAGAAATTAAAAATCATGGTTTTTTAAAAAGATCGATACTTTCAAATGCTTTAGAAGCCATCATAGGAGCCATATTTTTGGATAGTGGTAGTAATATAAAAACAATAGAAAATGTTATAATGAACTGGTATCGTAACCATGCAGATCTCATCAATCTTTCGAGAGATGAAAAAGATCCAAAAACTAAATTGCAAGAACATTTACAGAAGTTTCATTTACCATTGCCGAAATATGAACTCTTAAAGAGTGTAGGGTACGATCATGAAAAACAATTTACAATCGTTTGTAAAGTTTTTGGATTTCGGAAATCTGATCATTTCATCACTATTGGGACTGGAAAAAAATACAAAGAAGCAGAAAAACTAGCAGCAAAACACATGTTCGATAAGATTGTAAATTATCATTTTTAAAATTTAAATCAAATTGAAAAGAAAGATAACCATTCAATGTTGAATTTTAATTAAATTGAAAAACGAACAATATAAAAATGAAGATTTTTTCATGATTAGATAACAAATCATTAAAAAAAATACGATTATACAATATTAAAAACAAAATCAGACTACTTAAATATGAAAAAAATATATCTTGGGGTGAACGTAGATCATGTCGCTACTATTAGAAATAGAAGAATGGAAAGATATCCAGATCCAGTTCGTTTCGCTATTTTAGCGGAAGAGTACGGAGTAGATAGTATTACAGTTCATTTAAGAGAAGATCAAAGACATATTACAGAAAATGATGTTCATCGACTTTCTCAGGTTCTTCAAACGAGAATGAATTTAGAAATGTCGATTTCAAAAAAAATAGTCAACTTTGCTCGTATTGTAAAGCCGAATTCTTGCTGTTTGGTCCCAGAAAGAAGAGAGGAGATTACTACAGAAGGAGGTTTGAACGTGTATCATCAAAAAGATGAAGTACGAGAAGTCGTAGAAAAACTCAAGAGTTCAGGAATAGTAGTTTCTTTATTCATTGAACCAAAAAGAGATCAGATAGATGCTTCAATAGAAGCAGGAGCTGATGCAGTAGAGTTTCATACTGGTTTCTATTCCAATTCAAGAAACCTTCATGAATCCCAAGAAGAACTTAGAAAAATCATAAGTTCTGCAACTTACGCTCGATCTAAAGGATTAATTGTTAACGCTGGGCATGGTTTAACCTATCAGAATGTTTTTGATATTGCTAAAATATATGAAATTCATGAATTAAATATAGGATACTCTATTGTTAGTAGATCACTTTTTGTTGGGTTAAAAAATGCTATTAAAGAGATGAAGAGAATTCTTCATGAGGCAAGAAAAAGAAATGTCAATAATAGGTCTGGGTGTTGATTTAATAAAAATTGAAAGGATTAGAAAAATTATTTTTGTTTATAAAAATAAATTTGCAAGAAGGATATTATCAAAGAGAGAATGGATCGAGTATCAAAATTATAAAAAGGATAAGGCGGAATTTCTCGCAAAACGATTTTCTGTAAAAGAAGCAGTTTCAAAGGCTTTGGGAACTGGTATGAGTTCAGGGATTTTTTTTAATCAAATTGAAATATTACATGAAAAAAATACAGGAAAACCTATCCTAAATCCTTTGGGAAATTTGAAATTATTCTTTAAAAAATTAGGAATCCACAACACTATGATATCCATCTCTGATGAAAAGAATTATGCGTTTAGTATTGTAACGATGGAAAAATGAAGCGGATAAGAGAAGAAATCTTAAAATTCTGGAAAATTTTTCGTTACAATAGCTTTTTTAATTGGACAAACCTCTCTACAGATCGGTCTTTTGATCTCAAGGCAATTGTCGCAAACTAATTCATCAATGTAATAATTTCTATTTCTGATTGAAATAGCTTCTTTCGGGCAAACCATTTCACACATCCCACATTGAACACACTTTTTATTTATACGATACATTATGATGATTCTCCTCTCTTCTAAGAGAACTTTAATTCAGTTTTCGTAAACTTTAAAAATTTACTTTTCATGATTTTTAAATCATATTCTTACATTTTAATTTAATCTCGATGATTATAGAACAAAAACCAAGTAAAAATCAGTTGAAAAAAGACTTTTTTTGGATGAATAAATCACTTGATTTAGCAAAAAAATCTGAAATTTTAGGAGAAATTCCGATAGGAGCGGTTCTTATCTATCAGGATAATATAGTTGCTTCTAGTGGCAATGAAGTGATTCTTCGAAATGATCCATCTGCACATGCAGAGATTATAGTTATTAGAGAAGGAGCAAAACATTTTAAAAACTATCGTCTAAAGGAGAACTTAACTATTTATGTCACTATTTTTCCATGTATTATGTGTATGGGAGCTATATTCCAATCAAGAATTAGTAGAGTGGTTTATGGATCAGAGAATTATAAGAATAATTTATCTTTTTTTCTTTTCGAAAAGAATAATACGAATATTTCTATGAATTACGGACATATCACGGTATACGGTGGAATTTTATCTAGAAGTTGTTCTTCTATATTGAAAAACTTTTTTAAAAAAAGAAGAAATTTGATCCAACCAAAAAAATTTTGATGTTCAATTTTATACCTTTAAGAACATCTTGAAAATTTTACTATTTTTCTTCTTCATCAATCAATTTCTTTTTTTCATTTCGATTCGATCGAAACATAATGTTATCCAATATTTAAAAAAAATTTTGATGATTTTAAAAGAGTATAAGGTAATTCATTATGAAAAATAAGATTAAGGTTGTATTAGTTCAAATGAATTCAAAGTTAGGAGATATAAAACAAAACTTTGATAAGATAAAGAGACAAATTGAAAAATTTAAGAAGAAAAAACCAAATATCATAGTCTTCCCAGAGTTATCTTTAATTGGTTTTTGTCCAGATTTATTGAACTATCATCCCTATCCAGATTTTTACAAGACATGCTGTTTTTACATGTCGAAAATATGCAAATTGAGTAATAAAGATACGATAGTAGTTGTTGGTCACTTTTTTAAAGTTCGAAACAAATTTTATAACGTCTTATCTTGTTTCCAAAGTAAAAAACTATTGACTAGGTTTCTTAAAGATGACTTTCAGAGTAATAACTCAAAAAAAAATATTAATCATTTTTATAAAAGATATGAAAGCATTCTCATCATTAATGGATACAGGATATCATTTTTAATAGGAGAGGACATCTTTTCAAGAGAAAAAATTTATAATGAAAAGAAAAAAAAGATAGATCTTTTATTTTTAATTTGTTCTTTTCCTTATTCTTTTAGGAAGAATAGAGTATCAGATAATTTTTTAAAAAAAATGAGTACCGAAATGAAGATCAGAATAGTATATCTGAATTCAGTAGGAGGACAAGATGAACTGATATTTGAAGGTAATTCAAGATACTTTGATCAAGTTGGAAGATCATTCTGTCTCATTCCTTATTTTCTGGAAAAAAGCTGTTTTTTCACAATCGATCGTAATTCAATTTCTTTTAAAGAGCAGTTTTCTCATCATCGATCAAAAATTTCTAGGTTATATGACGCATTAGTTTTATCCACTCGAGATTATGTCAACAAAAATCATTTTTTAGGAATTGTCATTGGTTTATCTGGAGGGATAGATTCCGCTTTATCTTTATCCATCGCAATCGATGCAATCGGTAAAGAATCTGTTAAGGCCATCATGATGCCTTCTATTAATACTTCTCAAGAAAGTATAGAAGATGCCAAGAAACAATGCGAATTAGTTGGTACAACTTTAGAAGTTATTTCCATTCAGAAGATTTTTGAGCAATTTTCTTGTCAACTTAAAAAAATGTTTAAGAGTTTGAAATGTGTAGTTTTAGAAAATCTTCAAGCTCGTTGTCGAGCAGTATTTTTAATGGGAATATCTAATCAAAATAGATATCTGCTTCTTTCCACAAGCAACAGGAGTGAGCTTTATACCGGATATACTACAATTTACGGAGATATGTCAGGAGGATTCGCTCCTTTGAAAGATATTCCAAAAACGATCGTATTTAGTTTGTCAAAATATCGAAATACTATCAATAAAGTGATTCCGGAAAATATCATTTTAAAAAAGCCAACCTCAGAATTGAGAAAGAAAGGATTCGATGAAGATGATCTTCCTAAATACTCTCTTCTTGATGAAATTCTCTTTTATTACATCGATAAAAAATATTCAATTCAAAAGATACTCTCGAAAATACCTCTAAAAAATGAATCGATACTCGAAGTTATTAAACTGTTTCATTCGAACGAATTTAAAAGAAAACAATCTCCTATCGGTCCTATTTTATTTTCAAATAAGACAACTTTCGAAAAAACGTATCCGGTCAATCATACTTCTTTTCTATCTTCATTTTTGAAATAGTTTAAAAGATCTTGAAAAAAATCTTATAAAAGTTCGATAGAAATTTTGGCAAAAACTTTGATTTTTCAAGAGATCGATTATTTTCAGTCAATTTTTTTATTTTCATCGGAAATGTTGTTATGTTATCATTGAAATTTGTATTCTATGAGGAAACAAAATGCTTTTAAATCAGAAAACAATTCAGAAATATGATGAGGAAGTGTGGACTTTTCTAAAAAAAGAAATTGAAAGGCAAGAAAATCAAATCGGACTGATCGCTTCGGAAAATTATGCCAGTCGAGCTGTAATGGAAGCGCAGGGATCAACTCTGACGAACAAATACGCAGAAGGATATCCGAAGGACAGATATTATGGAGGGTGTCAGAATATCGATTCGATTGAAAATTTGGCAGTTGAGAGAGCTAAAAAACTTTTTGAAGTGGATTTTGCCAATGTTCAACCTCATTCTGGTTCCCAAGCGAATTCAGCGATTTACATGTCTGTATTAAATGTAGGAGATACGATCTTGTCTATGAACCTGAAAGATGGAGGGCATTTAACTCACGGTTCTTCTTTTAATTTTTCTGGAAAATTATATAACTTTGTTCATTATGGATTGAAAAAAGATGGAAAGATAAACTATGAAGAAATTTTACAAAAGGCGAATTTTTATCGACCAAAAATGATTGTAGCTGGTTTTTCTTCTTATTCTAGAACAATCAATTGGAAAAAGATTCGGGAAATTGCAGATGAAGTTAATTCTTATTTTTTAGCAGATATTTCACATGTTGCAGGATTGATAGCTTCTGGAATTTATCCAAACCCATCAAAATATTCGCATTTCATGACTTCTACTACACATAAAACTCTTGGAGGTCCAAGAGGAGGTTTGATCCTTGCTAAAGGAGGTTCACCAGAACTGTATCGAAAGATCAATTCTTCTGTATTTCCAGGATCTCAAGGAGGACCTTTGATGCATGTTATAGCTGGAAAAGCAGTTGCCTTCAAAGAAGCCATGGAGCCTAAGTTTAGAGATTATCAAAAACAAATTGTGAAAAACGCACAGTCTATGGTAAAAGTTTTTCTTGGTAATCGATATCAAGTTGTTTCCGGCGGTACTGACAGTCATCTCTTTGTCTTGAATTTGAAAGATCATTCTATTTCTGGAAAAATCGCTGAATCTCGTTTGGAACTGGCTAACATTATCGTAAACAAGAACTATGTTCCACACGATTCTAAAGGTTCAAAAGATACTTCTGGAATTAGGATAGGAACTTCTTCGATTACCAGACGAGGATTTACTGAAAAAGAATCGAGAATAGTATCGAATTGGATATGCGAGATATTAAATAACATTCGAAATGATGAAGTCATTCAAAAAATAAGAAAAAAAGTTTTAGAAATGACCAAAAGATTTCCAGTATATCACCATCTTTAAAAAAATATTGTCAATACTTCGAAGAAAAATAAGTGAATGAATTAAATCAATGTCCAATTTATCAGTTCGGTGGTTAGCATCAGATTATTTTAATTATTTTTTCACGAACGGAATATTTTTTCCATTCATTTCAGTTTGGTTAAATTATTTAGGGATTGAAGCAAGTAAAGTAGGGATATTGATATCTTCTGGATTGATAGCTAGATTTATTGGATCATTAGTGATCATGAAGATNGTCGATAGGATTGGTCAAACAATAGTTTTTATTCGATGTCTTTCAGTAATAACTTTGATTCTCTCTTTTGGTTTTTTATTATGCTCAAGTTGGATTTGTATGCTCTTGATCATAATTGGATTCAATTTCTTTTTCTCTCCTATGATTCCATTGACTGATGTTTTAACATCTCATCTTCAAAGAAAAGTATCTTTTGAGTATGGAAAAGTGAGGGTTTGGGGATCTGTTTCTTTCATACTAAGTTCTTTTTTAACTGGATACGCAGCTCATCAATTCGGATATCATACAATTATATATATGTTGCTCGTGAGTGAATTTTTTACTTCTTTTTCATTAATGATACATCCGAACATCAAACTGAATCTTTATTCTAAAAGAGATCGGAAATCCTTAAGAAAAGAAAAAAATAGCTCTTTTTTTGAAATATTGAAAGAGAAGGAGATTCTAAAATTTTTATTTTGTACTACACTATTACAAAGTTCTCATGCAGCTTATTATGGATTTTCTTCTGTTTATTGGAAAGAGATAGGATATTCAATAGAACATGTTGGAACTTTGTGGTCGGTTAGCATATTTTCAGAAATCGTATTATTGATCGTTTTTGAGAAGATCAAATTTAAATTTTGCCAAGTGAGATCAATTTTTTTATATTCGACATTTTTTACAATCGTTAGATGGAATTTAGTAGCTTTTTTTTCAAAATCTTTTATAGTTCTACTCTTTAGTCAACTTCTTCATAGTGGAACGTTTACGTTATGTCACTTAGCATCAATCGAGTTTATCAATCGACATTCTAGTAAGAAAATAATTTTGTTAAATGCTCTATACTCTTCTCTTGGATTGGGAATCGGACTGGCTATCTTGGCTGTTATCTCTGGTTTTATATATCAGAATTTTCCATCAAGACATAATCTTGTATTCTTTTTAATGTCTTTGATAGCTTCTCCTGTAGTATTTTTGAGGATAAAAGCATGAGAAAAATTGTTCATTGATTGGGATTGGTAGGAAAAAAGACATGTTTAAAGAGATTTTTATTCCTTAAAGAAAGAAATGTTAAACTGATTTTTAAGAAATTTAGTTATGGATTTTGTGGTTCGAAAACTTCCAGCACAAACTATCTGTAAGGAGTGATCTTCTTTTTCTTCTTCAGAAGAAAATTCATTCTTTTTAGTTCTTTCTTTTTTTTCTCGAGAATTTATATTTAAGAGTTTTCCATAGATCAATGTTCCTCCTGATTCTTTCAATAATAAAGAAATACGACTAATTTTTTGATTGATTTCTTTTCCATTTCCAATTAAGATCATTGCATCGATTCTACTTGCAGCTACATAAGCTAGATCTAGAGAAATTGATCCTGTGATACGGACTAGATAATTCTTTAGGAGAATATGCAAAATTTTTAGATATTTTGAAAGATGATCGACATCTTTTTGAAATATCTGATTAACCGATAATATGATCGATGCATTTAAAGATGATTTTTCTTGTACTCTAAGTCGATATTGATTCAATCTAGCACCTCCTCCTCTGTTAGCAGAAAACATTTCATTCAATATTGGATCGTATATCACTAAAATTATCATGCGTTCTTTCTGATAGATAGAGATAGATGTGCAAAAATGGGGAATCTTTTTCATCCAATTAACTCCATCCTCTAAGAAATTGATAAACCATCTTGTTTTTTTTTGGCAAGTTTTATTATTGAAAGAAATTCTTTTCTCGTTTAAAAAGAGTTCATGATCAGAATAATGTTGAAATATCGTAGAAATAACAATTTTCTTTATTCTTTCAAATAAAGGATTTATCATTTTGTAATGATCTATTGATCTATATAAAGGATTTTCATCATACATTTTTAGAATTAACTTTCCGATTTGATGAATCGATCTAATTGCTATATTTAATAAAGGGTTCATTTAGAAATTAGAAAACAGAATAGATTGCTGAAGCTTATTAGAATAGATGATATATGAAATGAATGCAATATATTAAGAGATATACTTTTTTTTAAATATTTTTTTTGAGATCAAACAAATATAACAGAACCTGAGATATATCAGATGACTTATCTTTTAAATGAGTTTGAACATAATATGAACGTTTATGTTGAATTAATTCTTTAGATCCTATTGTCATCTCTTTTAAAGGAATATATTTTAAAACTAACCTTTTTAAATAGTATATCTTAAAGATTACATGAGAAAAGGAGATACGACCTTCAGAATGAGAGTCAATGAAAAAATTTTTTGTTTATTTAAAAAATTTATGAAGAATAAAACAAGATTTGATATTTCATTTTAAATAAAAATACATTGAACACTAGACCAAATATTGATAGATATCCTAAATAGGATGTAAAATATGATTTTCTAATTTTTAAAAGATCATTTAATTAAATGAAATAAAAATTTCATGATTAGTTTCTTTTTAGAAAAGGAAGATTTCTTAAATAAGAGATTTTTTAAACAACGTGTTTAAGATTTTAGAAGGATGTTTTCTAAATATTTTTGATTAAAAATATAATCGTTTTCTATATTGATCTAAAAAAATTGATATTTTTTCAAAATTTGAAGTTTGATCAAAGTTTATTGAATATGATCTGTTCGAAAAAAATCCATGTCAAATAAATTAAATTTACTGCAATATGATATTTTGAAAGTGAGGAAAATTTTTAAAGATATCGGGGAAAACACTTTTCGAGCCGATCAACTAACGGATTGGATCTATCGTCATTATTGCGATAATTTTCAGTCAATGACAAATTTTTCTAGAGATCTTCGAAAGAAGATGGAATCTTTCTTTCAGATACTTCCCCCTCGTATACAAGAAAAGAAAATATCTTTGGATGGTACGATCAAATGGAGAATGAGGACCGATTCTGAAGAAACTATTGAAACGGTTTTTATTCCAGAAGGAAGAAGAAAAACTTTGTGTATATCTTCTCAAATCGGATGCCCCTTAAAATGTCGATTTTGTTTTGTTTCAAAAAAGAAGTTTAGAAGGAACTTAAAAATTTCTGAAATAGTCGGTCAAGTTTGGATTGCCGGAAAAATCTTAAGAAAAGAGATTTCTTCGGTCTTTTCTAAGAAAAGAAATCATCTTTTACCGTTCACAAATATTGTGATCATGGGAACAGGAGAGCCACTTTTGAACTTTAGAAATATCTTAAGTTCTATAAGAATTATTACTAGTTCTCATGGGTTCAACTTTCCAGAAAAGAAAATCGTACTTTCTACTGCCGGAGTTTCTCCAGCTATCGAAAAATTACTCGAGAATACTCAAATTAAATTGGCCATTTCTCTTCATGCACCAAATAATAAGATACGAGATCGTATCATGCCAATAAATAAAAAATATGATATTCAATCCATTTTAGACAGTATCCAAAAGTTTCAAAATCATTCAAATATTTTTCAAAGAATCACTATCGAATACATCATGTTAAGAGGGATCAACGACGAAGTTCAAGATGCATATCAATTAGCAGATATCTTAAAAAATATTCCAGTTAAGATCAATTTAATTCCTTTTAATTCGACAGCAGGAATTCCTTATAAAAGAAGTAATCTTCTTCATATTCAACAGTTCTCAGAAATTCTCAAAAAGTTTCGTTTTGTTACAACCGTAAGGAAAACGAAAGGGGGGGATATTCAAGCATCTTGCGGACAGTTATCTTATGAAAATTAATAATAAGTGTTTTTTTGTTCTGATTTGAAAACGATTTTTTCAAAGTAACAGAAATCACTTGAAAGAAGGAATTTATGTCTTATAAAATTTTTTATTTAGACAATGGTAGTTTTGAGAAAAACTAACTTCATATAAAATTACTAGACAACTTGAAAGAATTTAAGTGATCATAATATATTTCAATCGAAATTTAAAAAATATTCGATGAATCAACAAGGTTCAGATCTCTTTTAACATGAAGAATTTAGACTGACACATTTTAAATATATGGATTTTTTCAAACAAATAGAAAAGATCTTTTAAAATTTGATGAAATATGAAAGAAAAATTTTTTATTGAAAGAAAAAAAACTAAGAAAATTCATGTTGGAAATGTATCTATTGGTGGAGGATCACGCATTTCCGTACAATCCATGACAAGTACTTCTACTTTAGATATTTCTAAAACAGTAGAACAAATTCGACTGCTAAAAAAAGCTGGCGCAGATATTGTGCGAATATCCGTTCCAACCATTCATTCTGTAGAATCTTTTAAAGAGATAAAAAGAAAAGTTGATATTCCGATTATAGCTGATGTTCATTTTAATTATCGAATTGCATTAAAAGTCATTCAATATGGAGCAGATTGTTTGAGAATCAATCCAGGAAACATTGGTAATTATGAAAAAATTCGTATGATAGTGGAGTCTGCTAAAGATGCTAATATACCAATTAGAATTGGAGTGAATTCTGGATCCTTAGAAGAAAAGATCAAAAGATTATATGGAGGACCGACGTCAGAGGCCTTAGTAGATTCAGCGATGCGACAAGTCGATATTTTAGATAAGTTAAATTTTGATCGATTTAAGATCAGCGTAAAGTCTTCTGATGTTTTGATCGCAATGAAAGCTTATCGACTACTCTCTGAGAGGACAGATCAACCCATTCACTTGGGAATCACTGAGTCTGGTAGCAGAAGAGATGGATCCGTGAAGTCCGCTATAGGAATTGGTTCGCTCTTATTGGATGGAATCGGAGATACTTTAAGAGTCTCCTTAGCTGATAATCCTTTGGAGGAAGTTAAGGTCGCTTTTTCTATCTTAAGTTCCTTAAAGATTCGTTCAAGAGGAATACAGATCGTTGCTTGTCCAACTTGCTCTCGAAAGGAATTCGATGTCATTGAGGTGGTGAGAAATTTAGAAGAAAATCTGTCTGATATCGAATGTCCTATAAAAATATCCATCATCGGATGTATTGTGAATGGATTTGGAGAAGCAGAAAGATCTGATATTGGAATAGTTGGAAAGAGAAAAAGGAGCATTTTGTTTAATAAAAAGGAGAAAAGCAAACGATATGTGGATAACAATGAACTTTTACGGATTTTAGAGTTTGAAATTAGAAGAATAATCCGAGATAAAAACGATCAAAAGAAACACGATATCTTAATTCGATCTCATTTATCGAAGAAAGTCGAAAAGAGTTGATATGTTGAAAAATGATATGTTTCGAAATGTACGATCTTTAAGAGGTATGAAGGATATTTTACCAAGGGATTCTCATATATATCGTACTTTAGAGTCAAAAATTCAGGAGATTCTTTTTCAATATGGTTTTCAAGAAATACGAACCCCAATATTAGAAAAGACAGAATTATTCGAACGAACTATCGGAAAGAAAACGGAGGTAGTTCGAAAAGAGATGTATACTTTCTTAAATAAAAGAGGAAACACTCGAATCAGTTTAAGACCTGAAAACACCGTAAGCTGTGCTAGAGCTGGGATAGAAAATGGATTATTTCGTAACAAAAAACAGCGTTTATGGTATCTAGGACCAATGTTTCGATATGATAGGCCTCAATATGGAAGAAATCGACAATTTCATCAACTTGGAATTGAGATGTTTGGATTCAATTCTCCAGTCTTTGATGCTGAATTAATATCGATTATGTTTAAAATTTGGAAGTCACTTGCAATTGATCAGTATATTACATTAGAGTTGAATTCAATCGGTTCAATATCTGATAGAGAAATTTATAGAAATTCTTTAAAAAAATTCTTTCAATCTAATTTAAAAAAATTAAGTTTGGAAGATCAAAAAATGGCAATAAGCGATCCTATCAGATTATTAGATTCCAAGGATCCAGATTTAAATCAGTTATTAGTTCACGCTCCTCTTTTGGAAGAATACATCGGTAAGGAATGTATGGATCATTTTTATGAATTGTGTAGGATTCTTCAGAAAATTGGAATTCGATATGTTATTAATAAACGTCTAGTTCGAGGATTGGATTATTATAATCGAACAGTTTTCGAATGGGTTTCAGGAATTTCTAATTTCCAAAAAACCATATGCGCTGGAGGGAGATATGATTATTTAATGGATCTTCTAGGATATAATCGATCTGTTCCATCTTTAGGATGTGCTATCGGAATAGAGAGGTTAGTTATACTCATTGAAGAAGTTAATCAAGATTTGATCCATGAATATCACAATTCAAAATTAATAGATATTTATCTTTGCAAACAGGGATTGATAAATTCAGAAGAGATTTTTTTCTTTTCTGAAAGAATTAGAAGTCGGATCAAAAATGTTAGTATAATGATACATCATGGTAGTGATAAAACTAAGAAGCAAGTCTCTAAAGCAATTCAAAATAATGCGAAAATAGTAATAATATTGAAAGAAAATTTCTATCGATCGAATAAAATTTTGATAAAAAATTTAAAAAAAAAGGGGTCTTTAGATATTATTCCATTGGAGAAACTGTATGGTTTTCTTGATGAAATAAGATGATACGAAGGTTGAAAAAAGACATTTTAGATTTTTATTAGTAAATAAAATTTTATAAGTTATAGTATGAAGAATAACGGAAAACATTCTTATTTATTTTATTTTTTTTCAGTCATTTTCGTTCTTTGTTCGATTGTATATATCATAGATCTCATTAAAACTACGAATGAGCTTTCGGACATGAAGGATGAACAACCAAAAGAATTTTTCAGTTCTATTTTTAAAAAAGTAAAAGATATCCGTTTCTCCCTTTTTAAAAAGGAAGAAGAATTTGAAAAAATTTTAAATGATATTAGTTTAACAAGTTTTTTGGTTAAAAAAGGTGAATTAAATCGGGCAGAGAATATATTATTGAAAATTTCTAACAAAATCCATAAGAACGATCCTCTAAAAAATTTAATTAATTTAAGATTAGCTAGAGTTCAACTTGCTTTAAATAAAGTAGAAGAGTCAATACATACCTTGCATCTTATTGAAGATTATTCTTTATCTTGTGTTATAAAAGAAATGGAAGGTGATGCTCTAATAAAGAAAAAAAAGTTTAAAGAAGCTATACTTTGTTATGAAAAAGCTTTAAGATTCTGCAAAAATGAACTACTGAAAATGAAAATAGAAAATAAAATGAGTACTTATTTTGAAAGATGAACGTTAGAATTTAGGATAGAGATAATTCATCTTCAAAAAAATTGATCGATCTTTAAAATTATTTATATGAAATGAAAAAACATATTCCAATTATCACAATAGTGGGTCGAACAAATATCGGGAAATCTACTTTGTTCAATTGACTAACTGGATCAAAAAATGCTGTGACATCCGAAACTCCTTTTTGTACGAGAGATAGAAATCATAAGATCACTAAAATATACTCTCAAAATTTTGAAATAATCGATACTGGAAGCGTCTCAAATTTATTCAGAGATCATATTTCTTCTAAAGTGATAGAACAGACCATGATTGCTGTTCAAAAATGTGATGTTCTTTTCTTTTTAGTAGATTTTAGAGTCGGTTTATTGAAAGAAGACCAGGTTCTTTTTAATCAATTGACCAAAAAGAAGAAAGATAAAAGATTTATCTATCTAATAGTGAACTTTTTCGAAAATAACGATTTTTTATCAAAAAATAGAAAAATTGAGGAATTAAACAATTCTCGTATCTTAAAGGATTTTTTCGTTTTTAACTTAAACAAGAAAATGATTCATTTAATATCTGCTTTGCATAAAAAAGGAATCAATCTTCTGATGAAAAGTGTGATTCAGGATTTTTTTTCAAAAAAAACATCATTTAAAAAAAGTTCTTCTTCATCTGGCCTTGAAATTGAGAAAAAAAAATCCAATGGTGATCTTATCAAAGTTGCAATCGTCGGAAAACCCAATGTTGGAAAATCTACGTTAATAAACAAACTTTTAATGGAAAATCGTTTAATAGTTAGTGAACTTCCTGAAACGACTAGAGATAACATAGAAGTAATAGTTCAAAATAGTCGATATCAACAAGTGAATGAAAAAGAGGTTCGATATTGTTTGGTTGATACTTCTGGGATCACAGAAAAATTTTGGAAACAAGAAAACATTAAAACAAATCCATCTTCAGATCAACAAAAGTTTTCTTCTTATTTTGGATCTCAAACGATAAAGTGTATAAAGAGTTCTGATATAACTTTGTTATTATTAGATTCTAGAGAAAAAAAACTAACTCGATCTGAAAATTTATTGATTCATTTGATGATCGAAATAGGATCTTCCTTTTTAATTGTGTTCAATAAGTTGGATGAAATACCTTCAGAATTTAAAAAGACATTTCAAAAATACATTAAAAATCGGATGAAATTTTTAAATTTTGTTCAATTCCATTTTATTTCTGCATTGTATCAAAAAAACTTTAGAGATCTATTTTCTTCAATACGAAGAACTTTTTATTCAAAATTCATTAAAATCAAAAAAAATGATTTGAACATCCTATTGAAAAAAGATATCGAATCATATTTAATTTTGAAAAAAAAGAGGTTTTCACAAAAAAAAGGAAATTTTTCTATATTCAAAAAAATAAAGATCTTACAAGTAAAAAATAGATTATTGAAAATAATAATTTTTTCAGAGAGTATACTATCATCAAATTATGAAAAATATGTCGAAAAAAGAATCTATCGACATCTATCAGATCATACTAAAATTGTGGGTAGACCGATTAAGATAATTTTTAAAAAACATAGAACAAAAATTCTTAAAAAATAAAATTGACTAGTCTCAGCTTAAAATTTAAAGGTTTCTTAATTTTTTTTCATACTTTTAAGGATTTGAATATGTTTTTCAAGAACCAAATCCTTTAAAGAATTTAAATCGTATAAACTGTTATTCTCAATTACTTCTGCAGTTTTTTTTTTATTTAATCTATCCTTTCTACAAATTTGATTGGAAATAAACCATTCTACTTCGTACTGAGAAATTTTATCTCTTTCAATCACTCTTTCTAATTGTAATTTAGTATGACAAACATCTACTATCAGGACCTTATTAAAAAATTTTTCTAGTTTTTTTTCAAAAAATAAAGGTATCACCCATATACAATATGGGTGATATGACAAAAGTTTCCACTTAAAGTACGCTATACGAAAAACTATCGGATGAATTAAATTTTCGATTGTCTTTCTTATTTTTTCATTACGAAAAAAAATGATACGTAAGCGTCCCTTATCCAAGAATCCATTTTCTTTAATAACTTTTCTCCCAAATTTTTTTTTAAAATAACCTAAAAAAAATTCAGAAAATGTTATTTCACGAACAATTTGATCAAAGTCAATTACAGGAACTCCAAGATTCAAAAAAATTTTTGAAATGGATGTTTTTCCAGATCCTATTCCTCCAGTAATAACTACGATCTTATTCAAAGAAATCCTCATCTCTTTTTGATTCAATCTTTCGTATCTACCCAGCAACTCCCTACTCTCGCATAAATAAAGTATACACTACCATCGGCACCACGAAGTTTCACTTCTGAGTTCGGAATGGATAAATCTTTCAGGTGGTTCCATCGCGTTATTGTTGCCAGATAGATAACTTTTTATCCAAAAAAGTTTTCTTTTTTGGAATCAATGAAATCTTTGTAAAACAAGCTTCATATATTCGAGAAAGATCGAAGTTCTCAATCAATTTGAATAGATCTCTCGGATCATTAGTACTGGTTAGCTCAACGCATCTCTACGCTTACACATCCAGCCTATCTACGTTCTAGTCTAGAACGTTCCTTAAGAGACTCTTTCGAGTCTGGGAAGATTAATCTTGAAGTAAGTTTCCCACTTATATGCTTTCAGCGGTTATCTCGACCATACTTAGCTACCAGGCAATGCTGTTGGCACAACAACCTGAACACCATAGGTATGTCCACTCCAGTCCTCTCGTACTAGGAGCAGCTCTTCTCAATCTTCCTACGCCCACGACAGATAGGGACCGAACTGTCTCACGACGTTCTAAACCCAGCTCGCGTACCACTTTAAATGGCGAACAGCCATACCCTTGGGACCTGCTTCAGCCCCAGGATGTGATGAGCCGACATCGAGGTGCCAAACACCGCCGTCGATGTGAACTCTTGGGCGGTATTAGCCTGTTATCCCCGGAGTACCTTTTATCCGTTGAGCGATGGCCCTTCCATTCGGAACCACCGGATCACTAAGACCTACTTTCGTATCTGTTCGCGTCGTCACGCTCACAGTCAAGCTGGCTTATGCCTTTACACTAACCTTACGATTTCCGACCGTAATTAGCCAACCTTTGTGCTCCTCCGTTACTCTTTAGGAGGAGACCACCCCAGTCAAACTACCTACCAGACATTGTCCTCGATCCGGATAACGGATCTGAGTTAGAACACAAAATGTTAAAGGGTGGTATTTCAACGTCGGCTCCATACGAACTAGCATTCGTACTTCTCAGCCTCCCACCTATCCTACACAAAAGCATTTAATGTTCAATATCAAGCTATAGTAAAGGTTCACGGGGTCTTTCCGTCTTGTCGCGGGTACACTGCATCTTCACAGCAATTTCAATTTCACTGAGTCTCAGGTGGAGACAGTCTGGCCATCATTACGCCATTCGTGCAGGTCGGAACTTACCCGACAAGGAATTTCGCTACCTTAGGACCGTTATAGTTACGGCCGCCGTTCACTGGGGCTTCGATCGGAAGCTTCACTTTCGATCACTTCCTCAATTAACCTTCCAGCACCGGGCAGGCTTCACACCGTATACTTCCACTTACGTGTTTGCACAGTGCTATGTTTTTAATAAACAGTTGCAGCCAGCTGGTATCTTCGGCTGATCTTCAGCTAGAGATGCAAGATCTTTTACTGATGTCAGCGTGCCTTCTCCCGAAGTTACGGCACTATTTTGCCTAGTTCCTTCACCTGAGTTCTCTCAAGCGCCTTAGTATTCTCTACTTAACCACCTGTGTCGGTTTGAGGTACGATTAAAAATCGATGCTATCTTAGAGGCTTTTCTTGGAAGTTGGAATCGACTACTTCATTACTGACGTAATCGTACTTGCGTCTTAGTGTTGATCGAACGGATTTTCCTATACGATCCACTTATGCGCTTGAACCGAGACGACCAACGCTCGGATAGTCTATCCTTCTTCGTCCCCCCATCGAAATCGACTCTTAGTACAGGAATATTAACCGGTTTTCCATCGACTACGCTTTTCAGCCTCGCCTTAGGGATCGACTAACCCTGCCCCGATTAACGTTGGACAGGAATCCTTGGTTTTTCGGCGAGCTGGTTTTTCACCAGCTTTATCGTTACTCATGTCAGCATTCGCACTTCTGATACCTCCAACAGATCTTTCAATCCATCTTCTACGGCTTACAGAACGCTCCCCTACCCAGCAGATGTACCTGCTGTCATAGCTTCGGTATATGATTTTAGCCCCGTTAAATCTTCCGCGCAGGACAACTTGACCAGTGAGCTGTTACGCTTTCTTTGAATGATGGCTGCTTCTAAGCCAACATCCTGGCTGTCTATGCTATCCCACTTCGTTTTCCACTTAATCATAATTTTGGGACCTTATCTGATGATCTGGGTTGTTTCCCTTTCCACGACGGACGTTCGCACCCGCCGTGTGTCTCCCGTATTCGAACTCTTGGTATTCGTAGTTTGCATCGGATAAGCAGATCTTTCGATCCCTCTGACCGAAACAGTGCTCTACCCCCAAGAGAAATTATACGAGGCGCTACCTAAATAGCTTTCGGGGAGAACCAGCTATCTCCCGGTTTGATTGGCCTTTCACCCCTAACCACAAGTCATCCGCTAATTTTTCAACATTAGTCGGTTCGGTCCTCCAGTTAGAGTTACCTAACCTTCAACCTGCTCATGGCTAGATCACCGGGTTTCGGGTCTATATCCTACAACTATCGCCGGTTAAGACTCGGTTTCCCTACGGCTCCCTTATGAAAGTTAACCTCGCTGCAGAATATAAGTCGCTGACCCATTATACAAAAGGTACGCAGTCATCTAAATCATTTAGACTCCTACTGCTTGTACGTATACGGTTTCAGGTTCTATTTCACTCCCCTAACCGGGGTTCTTTTCACCTTTCCCTCACGGTACTAGTTCACTATCGGTCAATCAGTAGTATTTAGCCTTGGAGGATGGTCCCCCCATCTTCAGACAAGATATACGTGTCCCGTCTTACTCTTTGAACTAGATATCAACTCTTTTTAGATACGGGGTTATCACCCTCTATGACTGTCTTTTCCAAGATCATTCTCCTAAAAGTTTCTATCAAATTGGTTCTTGGGCTTCTCCCGTTTCGCTCGCCACTACTTAGGGAATCTCGTTTGATTTCTTTTCCTCGGGGTACTAAGATGTTTCAGTTCTCCCCGGTTCGCTTCGCACAACTATTTATTCATCGTACGATAACTTTATAGTTGGGTTTCCCCATTCGGATATCGCCGATTAAACGCTTCTTATCAGCTCATCGACGCTTTTCGCAGATTAGCACGTCCTTCTTCGCCTCTGATTGCCAAGGCATCCACCGCATACGCTTATTTATCTAACCTCAAAACTGAAGAAGAAATTTCGATCATTTTCTTCAGATGAAGAATCGAGAATATATGTACGCTTCATCTCATTTTTTATGTGAGATGAAACTCAGCTTGTTTTACATTTGATTTTTGAAAGAGCATTTATATAAATCGTCCCCTAGGGGATTTGAACCCCTGTTGCCGCCGTGAAAGAGCGATGTCCTGACCGCTAGACGAAGGGGACTAAAAAACTTAAATCTATAAAAAATTATATTTACTACAATTATGATTCTAAAAAAACTATTGTGAACACTTGTTTTTTTAAGGAGGTGATCCAACCACAGGTTCCCCTACGGTTACCTTGTTACGACTTCACCCCAGTCATGAATCATAAAGTGGTAGGCGCTTTCCTGAACAGGTTAAGCTACCTGCTTCTTTTACAACCCACTCCCATGGTGTGACGGGCGGTGTGTACAAGGCCCGAGAACGTATTCACCGCGACATGCTGATTCGCGATTACTAGCGATTCCTACTTCATGGAGTCGAGTTGCAGACTCCAATCCGGACTGTGACGTACTTTTTTAGTTTGGCTCGCTCTTACGAGTTCGCTTCTCTCTGTATACGCCATTGTAGCACGTGTGTAGCCCTACTCGTAAGGGCCATGATGACTTGACGTCGTCCTCTCCTTCCTCCGGTTTATCACCGGCAGTCTTCTTTGAGTTCCCGACCGAATCGATGGCAACAAAGAATAAGGGTTGCGCTCGTTGCGGGACTTAACCCAACATTTCACAACACGAGCTGACGACAGCCATGCAGCACCTGTCTCAAAGTTCCCGAAGGCACATCTACATCTCTGCAGATTTCTTTGGATGTCAAGAGTAGGTAAGGTTTTTCGCGTTGCATCGAATTAAACCACATGCTCCACCGCTTGTGCGGGCCCCCGTCAATTCATTTGAGTTTTAACCTTGCGGCCGTACTCCCCAGACGGTCGATTTAATGCGTTAGCTTCGGAAGCCACTACTTAAACGTAGCAACCTCCTAATCGACATCGTTTACGGCATGGACTACCAGGGTATCTAATCCTGTTTGCTCCCCATGCTTTCGCACATGAGTGTCAGTCTTTGTCCAGGGAATTGCCTTCGCCATCGGTATTCCTCCATATCTCTACGCATTTCACCGCTACACATGGAATTCTATTCCCCCCTACAAGACTCTAGTAAATTAGTTTTGAATGCTTTCCTAGGTTGAGCCCAGGGATTTCACAAATCAACTTAACTTACCACCTGCGTGCCCTTTACGCCCAGTAATTCCGATTAACGCTCGCACCCTCCGTATTACCGCGGCTGCTGGCACGGAGTTAGCCGGTGCTTCTTCTGTTGCTAACGTCATCCGAAGAAGGTGTTATCTTCATCTTTTTCTTCGCAACTGAAAGTACTTTACAACCCTAGGGCCTTCTTCATACACGCGGCATAGCTGCATCAAGCTTTCGCTCATTGTGCAATATTCCCCACTGCTGCCTCCCGTAGGAGTCTGGGCCGTATCTCAGTCCCAGTGTGGCTGGTCGTCCTCTCAGACCAGCTAGAGATTGTTGCCTAGGTGAGCTTTTACCTCACCTACTAGCTAATCTCGTATGGGCTCATCTAAAGACGCGAGGTATATCGATGATTATGACATATCCCCCGCTTTCCTCTCGATCAGTTTCCTTATCGAGAGCTTACGCGGTATTAGCTACCGTTTCCGATAGTTATCCCCCATCTTTAGGTAGATTCCCATATCTTACTCACCCGTCCGCCGCTAAATGATTTTCATCATTTCGCACGACTTGCATGTGTTAGGCTTGCCGCCAGCGTTCAATCTGAGCCATGATCAAACTCTTCGATTAAAATCGGATGTTCAAAAATGATTATTTGAACGAGAACCTTTACGTCTCTATATATGAATATATTGACGAAACACCTTGTGTGATCAAATTGATCCGTTTCTCCTTCTGATATTCACAAGTGTTCACAAAGATTTTTTAAAGAACGTTACTGCTTTCTGAAAAATTTAGAAAATATAATTACTAGAAAAATCATAAAAATTGAATGAAGTGATTTTCTAATATGAAATATTTACTTTCGAGAGATTGTATCATGTGGTTTATATCGAATCAATTCAATTTTAAGTAAGATTTTTTTATATATTTTGTAGAGTTACAATACGAGATCATTTATAAATAAATTTCTTTAATATGTAGTTTCCTTAATTTGGAAATTTTTTTATTGTTTAAATCGTATTTTTATAATAAATTTTTACCATCTTTGATTGAAAGGTTAGGATGAATTATGAAAACAAGTCAATATCTTTTATCAACTTTGACAGATTATCAAGTAAATTCTGAAATTTTAAGTGATCGTTTAATGATGAGATCTGGAATGATTAGAAAGCTATCTTCTGGAATATATTATTGGTTACCAACTGGAGTGAAGGTCATTGAAAAGTTAAAAAGTATAATTCGCAAAGAAATGGATTCGATTGGATTGATAGAGTTTTCTTCTCCACTAATTCAGCCGATGAAGTTATGGAAAAAAAGTGGGAGATTAGATCAGTACGGGGAAGAGCTTTTTCGAATCAATGATCGAAAAAGTCGACCTTTTATTTTAAGTCCAACCAATGAAGAGTCCATTATATATCTTATGAAACATGAAATTCAGTCTTATAAGCAACTACCAATCAGTTTATATCAGATTAGAACAAAGTTTAGAGATGAATTAAGACCACAGTTTGGCATTATTCGATCTAAAGAATTCATTATGAAAGACGCGTATTCATTTCACACAAATCTTCAGTCTTTACAAAAAACTTATGAAATGATGCTTGATACATATAAAAGAATTTTTAATCGAATTGGACTGGACTTTAGAGTAATTTTAGCAGAAAACGGTTTTATTGGAGGGAATTTATCTCATGAATTTCGTTCGAATTTAAAGAAAAAACATTCTAAACTCGGTTGGAAGGTGAAAAAAAATTTTTTGAAAGTCAAAAAACAATGTAGTATGAATCATATTAAGATTATTTTTATAAAAAATGGTTTAAACATAAAACGAATCAAAACAAATCAAAAATCAATATCTGAAATTTTAAAGGAAAACAATTTTCTTCTTAAAGAAATGACGAAGTTAATCGTAGTAAGAGCTTCTCAGGAGAGTAAATATCAATTCGTTGCTATCTTGATGAGATTGAACGATTCAATTAATTTTTATGAAATTGAAAAACACGTTTTGATTCAAAAACCAATGAAGATTGCTCAAAAAAAAGAGTTGTCAAAAATAATGAACTTTAAAAAGTTTGATTTTATAGATCAGTTTAATGAAAAAATCCCAATTATCGCAGATCATAGAGTTAAAAAAATACTGTGTCCAACGATAGGACTGAAAATCGACGAATTTTATTATTTAGATAGCAATTTTAAAATGAAATCTCAAAATTTTAAAATTTATGATTTTGTTAAAAATCTTTCAGAAAATTATTTATCTCAATTTTATAATGAAAATATTGAACAAATAAGAAAAGATGAGATTGAAATAGGACATATTTTTCAAATAGGAAACAAATATTCCCGTGCGATGAACGCTTTTTTTCAAGATGAAAGAGGAGAAAGAAAATTAATTACAATGGGATGTTATGGAATTGGAATTGGTCGTGTAATAGCAGCAATAATTGAGCAGAATCATGACATCAATGGAATTGTTTGGCCAGATGTATTGGCTCCATTTCAAGTAGCCATATTACCCATCAATATGTATAAATTTAACATAGTAAGAAAGGTTTCAAATGATCTATATTGCGATCTAAAAAAAAATAATTTCGAAGTTATCTTTGATGATAGACAAATTGGATTTAGTAAAATGTTGAAAGATATCGAATTGATAGGAGTTCCAAACATTTTAATAATTAATAAGGAAAATTTATTATCGAATAATATTATATACCGAAATCGATCAAATCATTCAGAAGAAATGATTCATCTAAGTTGTACTCTATCCTTTTTAAAAAAATTATTCATTAAAAATCTTATAAAAGAAACAGAACTTTAGATTAAATTGATAATTTAAAAAAATAATCTTTATTTTTGTAAATAAATTTTATAAAAGTTGAAAATAATAAGTGAGAATCTTATTCTTCTATTTTTTAATCCATTTGATACAAATCTGATTAGATGAGATGGAGGATCCTTCTTCTGTAACGAATAAATCAATGATCGCAATTAGTTTGGAATTATAGAAGATTGCTGGAATTCTTCTTCGCATCCATGGAGCAATGTTGCATTGTCTCCATATTTTTTTGATCGTAGTGCTTTTGATTTCAGTCCCAAGTCGAACTTTTTCTTTACTTCTAACGTCAAATCTGATCGAAACAATTTCATGAGTTTTAGGTTTTCTAATCTTATTGATTGTCCTTGAACATATGTTTCTTTTGTTTCGACATACGACTAACTTTCCCAAATTTCCTGGAAGGAGGATATCATTGGATAGATTCTTCCATACGATACGAGATTCATTGATTTCTTTAAATTTTTGAAAACAAAATAAACGGCTCCGAAACTTTCGGATAACATATTTCTTAAAAACAACGAGTTCTGGTTGAGAATTTGGATTCGCACGAATCACATTATTCCATAAAACCTTTAATTGTATTCGAGAAGGGTTAGGAAGATGATTTATCTTAAACCAATTTCTCAGAATGACATTTCTTTTAATTTTTGAAAAGGTTAGTAATTCTTTGATTTTAAGGGAACTATCTCTTTGATTGAACAACCTTAAAAAATGGGGTTTAATCAACTCTTCAATTAGATTTTCTTGATCTTCGCACAATTTTGCGCTGTTAGAAATAGCTTTTGAAAAATATGGCCAACGTCTATTCAAGATAGAGAGAACATGAATCCTTAAAAAATTTCTATCAAACAAATCTTGAAAATTGCTTTGATCCTCTATCCAAGATAGACGATTTTCTTCAGCATATTTTTTTAATTGAGTCTTCTCAAAAGATAAAAGGGGACGAACAATATTTTTATCATGAAAGGATGTGATAAACTTCATAGAAGATAATCCTGAAGGCCCGCTACCTCTTTTTAAAGCTAAGAGAAACGTTTCTGCTTGGTCGTCGATATGATGTGCTGTCATTATGACTTCTTTCGGACGCAAAACATTTCTCATTTCTCTATATCTTATTGCTCTAGATTCCGATTCTACTCCATATTTTTTTGAAGATATTTTAACTCTTTTAGATAGAAACGAGATCTTCCAAAGATCACATATTTTTTTACAATGAGATTCCCAAAGGTTCGATTCTTTTTGAAGATGATGGTTGATATGAATTGCTCTTAGGTCGATTTTAATCTTTTTTAACTTCCTAAGCGTCATTAGAATATGTAAAAGAACCGTCGAATCCATCCCTCCGCTAAAACCAACTAATACTTTTTTAAATGGATTCAAGGATTTAGAAATCAATTTTAGTAAGTTATATGGTTCGTCTTTTTTTTTTTTCATTTTATAAAAGAAAAATCGAATTAATTCTATTTTAAGGTTTCATATTCATTTTTTTAAAAAAACAATTTTAAAGAGAGACTGGAAGTAAAATAAAAAAACAGATCTAACTTTTTCCATATCTCATCAACTTTTGATAACGTTGATAGACAAGCTCTTCTTCCGAAAGTCCATCCAATATTTTTAAATCCGAAAGTATTCTTCTTTTTAGATTATTTGCTGCAATAGAATAGTTCCGATGAGCTCCTCCTAGGGGTTCTTCGATGATGTTATCTATTAATCCAAGAGACTTCAATCTTCTTGAAGTGATTCCCATCATTTCCGAAGCTAAATTGGCTTTTTTTGATTCTTTCCATAAAATGGCAGAGCAACCTTCTGGAGAAATTACAGAATAAGTGCTATATTCGAACATATTGATTCTATCTCCTACTCCAATTGCTAAAGCTCCTCCGGAACCTCCTTCTCCTATAACAGTACATATGATCGGAACAAAAAGATTAGACATATCTTGCAAATTGTTCGCAATTGCTATCGACTGTCCTCTTTCTTCTGCTTCTACTCCAGGATAAGCTCCTGGAGTATCGATTAAGGTGATGATCGGAAGACGAAAATTTTCTGCAATCTTCATTAATCTTAAAGATTTACGATATCCTTCTGGAGATGACATTCCAAAATTTCTTTCGATCATTTCTTCGATATCTCTTCCTTTCTGATGTCCAATCACGACAATTGACCTTCCATCTATTCTAGCTATTCCTCCTACGATTGCTTTATCTTCTCTATATAATCGATCTCCAGATAATTCTTGAAAATCAGTAAAGATTCGATGGATATAATCGTAAGTATGCGGTCTCATAGGATGCCGAGATAATTTTACAATTTGCCAATCGTTTAAATTAGAAAATATTTCTTTTGTTAATCTTATTACTCTTTCTTCTAACTTCTTAATCTTTAAATTTCTTTCAGATTTTCTGTATTTGTTCGAAAAATCTGAAGATCTTAACATATCTATCTTTTTTTCTAATTGAACGATAGGTTTCTCAAAATCTAAAAAAATTTTTTCGATCATTTAAAATCATTCTCTTGCCGGATTTTTGAAACATAATTTAAATCGATAACCGTCTGATTGAATATCGTTCAGGTCAAATATCAATTCATTTGTAATAGAGATATTTTTTTCTATTTTTATTCTTATGAAAGAATCCTCTTTTTTATAGAAGAAATAAACAGGTTTATTTCCGAAACGATAACGAATCAACAAAGTTTGAATTTTTTTTAAAAAATGTTTTCTAATTTTTCCTTCTTTTGACATAATCGAAATACATCTCACATATTTCTCTCTAGCTTCGTTTAGATCCATCAAGTTATATACATTCATTCTTTTTGTGTGAGTATACTCATTATTTTCAATATTACCAGTGACTATTAAAATGTTCTCTTTTTTTAAAAGAGATCCATATCTTTCCATTTTTTCAGGAAATAAAACAATTTCTAAATTTCCAGAAAAATCGCTTAGAGTACATATTCCAATTGTTTTTGAATTTCGAAAAAAATTCGAAGTTTTACATTTTACTAATCTACAAGAGGATATAGATCCTACAACTGTGAGAGAACTTTCTTGTGAAAAACTATGAGACAATATATCTCTGATATTCTTTCCTCTCGTATAATAACTTATTTCAGAACGATAGAAAGATGTTGGATGATTGGTTAAATAAAAACCAAGAGTATCTCTTTCACCATAGAAAACCATTCTTTTCAATCTTTTTCTGGATAAATCGTCTATTTCTCGAATAGATCGATTTTTTCTTATGTCTGTTTCAAACATATCGATCTGTCCAGAAGATTGAACTTTTTTTTCTTGCGCTGTTAATTTTAATGCATCTTTTAAAATATGTAACATCTCAAATCTTTTTTGACCAAAACAATCAAAAGATCCAGATAAAATTAATTTTTCGAGAGTTTTACGATTTACTGTTTTAACGTTTATTCTTCTACAAAAATCGAAGATGTCTAGAAATTTTCCATATTTATTTCGAGAAGATATCATTTTTTCGATTACTGATTTTCCAATTCCTTTAATTGCTCCCATTCCATAAATAATTTCTCCATTGCGATTGACTTGAAAGAAGTACATTCCCTGATTAACGTTTGGAGGTAAAATTTTGATCTTCAACCTTCGACATTCATTTACTAGTTCAAATATTTTATCTAAATTGTTCATCTCAGATGTCATCGAAGCAGCTATGAATTCAGAAGGATAATGAGATTTCAACCATAAAGTTTGATAGGATATGAGTGCGTAAGCAGCTGAATGTGACTTATTAAAACCGTAACCTGAAAATTTTTCCATAAGATCGAACATTCTGGAAGCCATCTCTCTATCGATTCCTCTTTTTAAGCATCTTCTTTCGAAATTTTTTCTCTGATCTTTCATTTCTTTTTTATTTTTTTTACTCATAGCTCTTCTTAATATGTCAGCTTCTCCAAGAGAATATCCTGCAAGAATTTGTGCTATCTGCATTACTTGTTCTTGATATAGGATGATTCCGTATGTATTTTTTAGAATTGGTTTTAAAAGATCGTGTTGACATTCTTCTTCTGGATAAGAGATCTTTTCCAATCCGTTCTTACGATTGATAAAATTACTTATCATTCCAGATTTTAAAGGTCCAGGTCGAAACAGCGCGATTAAGGAAATGATGTCTTCGAAACAATCCGGTTGTAATCTTCTAATCAAATCTTTCATTCCTCTGGATTCTAATTGAAATATTGCAACTGTCTCTGCTGATCTTAGTAGATCAAAAGACATTGGATCATTTAAAGATATGGAATTAAGATCTGATAACGTAATTTTTTTTAGATCTGAAGAATGAAAGTTGATGATTTCGATAGTATCACGAATAATTGTTAAAGTTTTTAATCCTAAGAAATCAAATTTTACCAGACCAATCTTTTCAATATCATCTTTATCAAGATGTGTAAGTGAGTTTTTTCCAATCGAGTCGTAATATAAAGGAAAATACTTTATGATTTTTTTTGGAGAGATGACTATACCTCCAGCATGTTTGCTCACATTTCGAACAATTCCCTCCAATTTTTTAGCAGTATCAAGCAATATCTTTACTTCTTCTTCATTTTCATACAGTTTTTTTAATTTTTTTTCTGATGATAAAGCATGTTCAATTGTCATACCTGGATCAAATGGAATCAATTTGGATATGCGATTAGTAAAACTGTATGGATAACACATAGCTCTTCCTACGTCTTTAACAACGGATCTAGCTGTCATTGTTCCAAATGCTATGATCTGAGAAACGAAATCTTTTCCATATTTTTTTATGACGTGTTCTATTACAAGATCTCTTTTTTCCACACAAAAATCAATATCGAAATCTGGCATAGAAATCCTTTCTTTATTTAAGAATCTCTCAAAAACTAAATTAAATTTGATTGGATCCAGTTCTGTAATTTTTAAAGAATAAGCAACTAAAGAACCTGCTCCCGATCCTCTTCCGGGACCAACTGGTATGTTTTTTCTTTTGGACCAATTCACGAATTCCATGACTATTAAGAAATATCCTGAAAATCCCATTTGATGGATGATATTGATTTCTTCCGATAATCTTTGGTCGTATTTATCTCTTTTTCTTTTTCGAATAGATGGATCTGGATAGATTTTTTTTAATCTTTCTTCAAGACCAGATCTTGCAGAAAAGACGAAGAAATCTTCTATTCGAACATTTTTAATCGGAAAAACAGGTAACAAAAAATTGCTAAATGAAAATTGGAGATTACATCTTTTAGCAATTTCTACAGTATTTTTTAAGGATTCTGGAATGTCACGAAAAAGATCATTCATCTCTTTTGAACTACGTAAATACTGTTGATCACTATATCGTAAATCATCTTTTCTAGACTTTGAAAGTACAAATCCATTTTGAATTGCAACTCGGATTTTATGAGCGAAAAAATCATTCTTGAAAACAAATCGGACGTTATTAGTAGCTACGATAGGTATCTTTTTTTTTTTAGATAATTGAATAACTTTATGAATGTACTTTTCTTCTTCTATTTTTCCAGTTCGAGTAATCTCCATGTAATAATGATTATGAAAATAGGTACCATAGAAATTAAGGTTTTTTTTAAGATCAGAGAGATTATTTTCCAAAATATTTTTTCCTATATCTCCTGATATCCCTCCGGAAAGTAGAATAAGCCCTTCTCTATATAGTATGAGCCAATCTTTTTTGATAATTGGACCCATTGTACTATTTCCATCTCGATAAGCTAAAGAAATCAGTTGTACCAGATTTTGATATCCTTTGTGATCTTTTATTAATATGGTTAATTCGTAATAAGTTTCAAAACCGTTTTTTGATAAATCTTGAACGATGACATCTGATCCGATGATTGGTTTAATTCCAACTGATCTAGATAATTCGTAAAATTTGATCATTCCGTGTAAATTGACGAAATCAGTGATTGCTATAGATGGCATTTTCAATTCTAAGGCTCTATCTATCAAAATATCTATCCTTGATAAACCATCTGACATAGAATAGTCACTACGAACGTGCAAATGTATAAATTTTGGTTCTTTATTCATATATCATAGAACGTCTTTTCAAAAAAATTGAATTCAATTAAATTTTAATGTTATATCGATATCAAAAAAGTTCTTTGAAAGAGTTGGTCAGATCGATCAACTTTTCTTTTTTCATACATTTTTTCTAGAATTCATTTTAAAAGTGAAAAATCGGGAAATTATTTCAAGAATGAAAAAATTTTTGTTTTTTAAAGTGTTATATTCTTCATAAAAATATAATTTTTTTCAACTCTTGTAATAAAAAGTTGATCAAAAGTTAATGATTTAAATTTCTTATTTTTAACGTTCCTCTTTAAAAATAAGTAAGAAAAGTTATATAGCTTTTACATACTACATATTTTTGATACTTTCTCAAATAAAAACAATGGTAAGATTTATTATTAGACGAATTGTGAAGAAAACGGTGATATAAGAATGAAAGGAAATAGACTTCTGTTTTTCTGCTCTTAATTCCTAGAAGTTTTTTGAATGAATTATGAGAAATTTTTCGGTCCATTCGATCGAATCGATTTCTTATATTTTTCGATTTTTCTTTTAAAAAAATTGTTGTTCTCATATAGAACAAATAAGAAACTTTTTGAGTTTTCGAATAAAGAAAATCGTCAATTTTTGAATTAAATTTTGATGGGTCAGAAACATATTTTGAAATATAAATATTTTTGTTTATGTTTTTCGAAAAAAAATTACTCAGATTTAATCAAAAATGAATAATTTTTTCTTCTCTATCTTATTATTTTGTACTACATTCGTGTCTCTTTTATTATAAATTTCCTGTTTTAGGAACCTAAAAATTCAGAAAACTTCTTAATCAATTTATTTAAAAGATGAATGGCTGATCTTATACGAAATAAAAGCATTTACTAAGTAGTTGAATTAGAAATAAATGAGGATATTAGTAATTTTCCTTCCTACTTCTTATGTTTCTTGAATGCGAGAACACATCATAGTAGCTTTACAAACCATTTTTTTATCTACCATTACTGTTCCTTCAAACCGTGTTAAGCTCCTCTTTGTTTTAATGAGCTTCACTTGAAATATCATTTGATCTCCGGGTTGTACTGGATATTTAAATCTAGCTTCGTCGATTCCAACAAGATAATAAAGTTCTCTTGAATTAACTTTACTGATACTTTTGAAAGCTAAAATTCCAGCAGATTGGGCTATCGCTTCCAATATCAATACGCCCGGAAACACTGGTTTTTTTGGAAAATGACCTTGAAAAAATGGTTCATTAAAAGAGACATTCTTAATTGCACGTAAGTATTCTCCTTTTTTAAAGTCTAAAATCCGATCAACTAAAAGGAAAGGATAACGATGTGGTAGTAGATTTAAAATTTCTTCTATATTAAGAACATTTTTTTCATTCATACTATTTTTAATATCTACGTCAATTATAAAATAATTGAATAATCAAAAGTTTTAAAATGTTCAATCTTATCGAAAGAAATGCTCATGGATTATTCATAATTCAAAGTTACTTTTAATGCGAGATATCTTTTTTGATATTTTTTCTGAAAGGAGTATTTTTATTATTAATTTAATAAAAATTGAAGAAAAGAACAATATTTAACAAAATGATTTTTCTCCTCCTTTTTTCAGAAATAAAGTTGAATTTCGAATCTTTTTTTCGATTCGATTATGAGTAAGTTGAGTAACTAAGTAACACAATTGATCCAATTGATCATCTAAATCGAGATTTGGAAACGTTCTTCGTTACAAAAATTTAAAAAGTACATTCTCTTAAATCTCTCCTTTGTTTTTAAATATCCAATCAAATATCTTATCGATTTTTTTGATAGTATTTTTGAGATTTGTCAATTTTTATTTTCAGGAACACATTTTGATATCGAGATTAATTCTAACACTTTTTTCTGATAAACAGTTAAAAAATCAATTTAAAAAAACATCTCTAAAAATCCATTCAATTTGTTCGATTTACTATTATTTCGTGTTCTTTTTTAGGATATAAGATAATAATATTAAAAAAAGAATAATTTTTAATGTATCTCTAAAAAAGATACGAATTCAATAAGATTGAAAAAAATTCTTAAACATTAATGAAATTCTATAAGAATCATAAAATACGATCTTTTAAAAGAGATTATAAACAGAGTAATAAATTGATCAATTTTCATATCATTCAAAAAAAAGAAGAGATGATTTTGGTTATTCTAAAATTTGAAAAAATCGTATATAATCGATGTGTGCTTTTTTGTGATAGAGTTTTCTCCTTAGAAAAGATGGAAAGATGTGAGATCCATACTTTTATCTGTTATACAATTTGTTTTAGTCTATAAGAATACTGAACTTTTTAAGATAATCGATGGATTTGTTTTAAAAAATATTAATTTCTGATGAATTTTTTCGATCGTATAGATACAAATAAGAATATCTTATTTTTTACCACACCCTTCCGATATTAAATTGAAATTTTTCCAATTTATCTTGTTGAAAGTATTTCACTGGAATTGCATATGAAAAGTTGATTAATCCGATTGGAGAAATCCATCTTAAAACAAATCCAGTAGATACTCTTAAACCAGATGTTTTTTCATAGTCTGGTATTTTTTTTCCTAAAAATTCAGAAATTTTTTGCTTTCCTACTTCCCGAATTGTTCCAGAATCGATAAAAAACGAGGTTCTTACATTTTCTTGATATTTTTCAAAAAAAAATAAGTTTGGAATAATCAATTCTAAAAAATTCATTATTATGAAATTACCACCAATTGAACGTTGCACGTCAAGGTCGAGTTGTGGATGAAAAGATCCATCTTTACCGATTTGAAAAAGAACGGATTTAGGTCCAATACTATCTGATTGAAATCCTCGAATCAAGTGATCTTCAGAAGAATGAAAATTTTCGTAGAAAGGAAAATGTCTTTTAGAATTTCCGTAACCTATTATCGTTCTAAAGAAAAATATCCAATTTTTTCTCAAATCTATTGGAAAATAATTTTTAATATCCAATATGCTTTTGAAATATCGACTATTAGAATTAAATATGGAGAGTTTACTACTGACCGAAATTTTTTTTCCAGATTTTGGAAAGATTTTATCATCTAAATCTTCTCGATTCCAACTAAAATTTAAGGAAATATCTTTTATTTCATAATGAGCGTCTTTCTTTAGAAAGATGTTTTGATTTTCCATAGACTTGAAGTATTTCAACAAGTGAACTTCAGGTTTCATGTTAGACACAAAGTTCTTCGTAATTTCCAATCCTATATTAAAAACGTCTTTTTTAGTGATTGGGAAACCTAAGAAAGTATTCAGATTAAAAGTTATATTGTCATACAATAATAAATTGGAATCTTTAGAAAATAGGTGATTATAAAGAACTTTAGAGTGAAGTCCAACTTTGTTTCGAATATATTTTGGATTGAAAAAAGAAAGATGAATTAGTTTAGAATAATCGTTTTTAACACCTTTTAAATTTACTGAATTTCCAAGTCCAAACCAATTTTTTTTTTGCATACTTCCATAAAGATTGATTCCATTCTCTTTGTTCATCCCTATTCCCATACTAATAAGATTAAGATATACTTCTTTTACTTGGTAAATCACATTCACTTTGTTTTGAAATTTTGGTAAAATCTCGATTGAACAATTAACTTTCTCAAAAAATCCAGTTCTTTCTAGATTAAATTGACCAGCTCGTATTAGGTTAATATCGATCGGTTTATCCTCCATTTTAGGGACTTTTCTTCGTAAAACTTTATCTTGAATGGATAAATTTCCAAAAAACTTTATTTCTTTTACAAGATATTGTTTTCCCATATCAATATCGAAAAAGATTTGAATTATCTTCTTTATATCATCAATTTTGTAATCTGTTCTAATAAAGGGATTGATATATCCAAGGGAACAAAGAAATCTTTCTATTTTCTTTTGAATTTCTCCAATTTTTCTTTCTCGAAAGATAGATTGATTTTTAGTATCATTGATCAAACCGTTTAGTTTTTGTAAGTATGCATCGTCTATTTTTCCCCGAAATTCAATCTTATTCAATCTATATTGTTCTCCTTCGTTTATTCGGATGTTAATGTGTACACTTTTATTTTCTGTTAAATTAATCCAAATATGATCAATTCTAAATCGTACATATCCATGATTCATATAAAATGATCTTAATTCCTTCAAACCTAAATTCAATCGATCCTCTCCATATTTTAAAACGTTCGAGCTTTCTATACTTCTTAAAGAGAATAGATTGATTAATTTTTCAGTTCGGAAATGTTTATTTCCGAAAATTCTGATTTGACTAATTTTAAATTGATTTCCTTCATCTAGTATCAAATCAAGAGAGATATAACGATTCGATAAAGATTTGATTCTAACAGATATCTTAGCATCGTATCTTCCTAAAAAATAATAAAGTTGATATAAATTTTTCTTGAAACAATATAGTTTTTTTTCATTTAATTTCTGATCTACTTCAATATTACATTGTTCTAATTTTTCTTTTAGAACTTTTGCACTTAAGAGTTTATTTCCTCGAAAATTTATTATTTTGATAGTTGACTCATTTTGTCTAGAAGGAGAAAAAAATTGATTTTCGTATGTTTTTAGAACAGACGAATTTTTTTTTATGTAAAACAAGTTATAGACGATATCTTTTAATTTTCTTATTCGATTTTCATCGATTTTTTGAGATGGAAGATGGAAAAATGTAGAACTGATAATTTGTTTTTTTATTTGTTTTAAATAATTTTTTAGATTTATATTTAAAAAGACGTTATTTTTTGAAGGATTTCCAGTACATATCAAGAGTAGAATCAATATGATTTTCATCTTCATATATTTATATTTTGAAGAGATTTTATTAAGAATCAATTTTTTTAACGAGAAAAATTTAATATTTTATTAGATTGAAAACTTTTTGATCATTTTTGTCTGAAGAATTAATACATAAAGAACTTTTTTGATATAAATTTATGCACCTTCTCTAGATACAGAAAAATCCTTTTATAATGAATCTTCTATAATCTATTTTTAAAATTCATCTTTTTTTATTCCATAAAAAGAACTCTCTTAAGAATAAGAGAAAAAGTTATTAAAATGCTTTATGTATCAAAAGAAATATAAATATAATTCGATAATTTATTCAAATACATTAATAATTGAAGGAAAGATAGAAAATAGTATGTTCTCTTTTAAAGAGATATCTAAATCTTTAATATTCTTTCTTCTCTTATTTTTATCAAAAAAAATGATGAGTTATGTTTTTTACTATTTAGTTTCTAAAACAAATGACTAAACTTTTATAAATTGGTCATAAGTGAATAGTTTAAGAAATACGATAAACGTAGGAATAGCTGATGTTAAACTATCTATTCTATCTAAAATTCCTCCATGACCTGGAATAATTCTTCCAGTATCTTTGATTCCAAACTTCCTTTTAAACATGCTTTCCAATAGATCTCCAAAGATAGAAATTATTACAATAATTAAAGAAGAAAAAAAAATCTGATATTTCGATCCTAAAAAAATAGATGTATTAATGTAAAAAAATGTCCAAGAAAAAATTTGAGAACATGCCATTCCTCCCAACACACCTTCTATTGTTTTGTTAGGAGAAACATGTTCTGCTAATTTTTTTTTTCCTAACATTTTTCCAAAAAAATAAGAACTTATATCGAACACCCAAACTAAAAGTATTACATATAGTATCAACCAACTTCCAATTGTTGGATGATCATTTCTGTGCATATCTTTTAAAAAAATTATGCAAAAGTTAAACGGAAAAATTGTTAGTACGTAAAATAAAGATTTTAGAACGGAAGAATTTCCCCAAATTTTTGAGGATTTTGGAAAAGTTGTGATTAAAATTATTGCAAAAAACCACCATATTGAACCTATTATAAGAATAATTTTCATAATTTGATTCATCATGAATTCATCTAAATTAATGAAAAAAAATTCTAAAAATAGCAGAGAGAATCCGAATAGAAAAGCATAAATTAATTTCTTGAATTGTTTTTTGAACCCAATAAACTGTGACCATTCCCAAGCAGCTAGAGTTGATACGAATGCAGATACTTGAACCACCATTCTGGAAGATAACAAAAAGATAGAGAAGATGACAATTGGAATTAGAAAAATAGAAGAAACTAATCGATGACTAAAGTTTGAAAGATTTTTATCGTATTTTAGTGACATTTGCATTACCAAATCTTCTTTCTCTCATATTGAAATTCGTTATTGCTTCTTGAAAAACTTCTTCAGTGAAGTCAGGCCAGAGTATATCCGTAAAATATAGTTCGGAATATGCTATTTGCCAAAGTAGAAAATTACTTATTCTATATTCTCTACCTGTTCTGATAACTAGATCTACGTCCGGTTGATCGTTCAGACAGATAAAACGATTTATGGTATGTTCTCGGATGTCTTCTATCAGGATGGAACCTTCTTGAACTTTTTTGATTATTGTTTTTATACTACGTAAAATATCCCATCTTCCGCTATAATTGACTGCAATATTTAAATTTAGTTTGATATTATTTTTTGTTAAATTTACAATATTTTGTACTTTTTTTTGAATACTTTTTCCAAATTGATTTATTTCTCCAATAATGAATAATCTAATATTATGTATCTTGAATCTTTCAAAAGTTTTCTTTCCCAAGAAAAAAGAAAATAATCTTATCAAAGAAGAAATTTCTTTTTCAGATCTATTCCAATTTTCTTTACTAAAAGCAAACAAAGTTAGTGAAACAATATTATTATTTAGAGCATATTTTATTGCTTTTTGAGCAGATGTTACTCCCGCTATATGTCCTTGTATCGTAGATTTTCCATTTCTTTTTGCCCATCTTCTATTTCCATCCATGATTATAGCGACATGTTTCGGAAAATCGAATTTTAGATGATTATTTTTTTTTTCTCCAATATTGTTCATTTTTATTTTGTAGATAATCGTTTTGAATTTTTTTTTAAACTAAGCACACAAAATTCAATGATATGATTTAACTTGTTGTATGGCTATTTTTCTGGATTCAAAATCGATATCTACTATTTCTTCAATAGTTTTCGGCTCTTGAAAATTTGACCTCTCTAAAACTTCGCTATTGATTTTAAAAATATCTGTAAATTTAATTTTCCTAGATAGGAAAGCAGATACCGCTATTTCATTTGCAGCATTCAATGCTGTCACCTTAGATTGTCTTCCAGATTGACAAACTTCCATCACAAGCTTTAAACAAGGATACTTTTCATAATTTGGTTTCAAAAAAGTCAAAGAATGAATTTTTTTTAAATCTAAAGTCTCTTGAATACTTTTATCACATTGAGATGGATAAAACATACCATAACTTATGGCAGTTATCATTTTGGGTACTCCAAGTTTGGCGATAACACTTCCATCTATGCAGTGAATCATTGCGTGAACAACGGATTGGGGATGAATTAGAATTTCTATTTGATCAAAATCAATGTTAAAAAAATATTTTGCTTCGATATATTCAAATCCTTTATTGATCATAGTAGCTGAATCTACAGAAATTTTTTTTCCCATCTTCCATTTCGGATGACGACAAGCTTCTTCTGGAGTTATTGAATCGAGTTGAGAGTTTGAAAGAGTTAAAAAAGGACCTCCTGATCCAGTTAACGTAATCTTATTTATTCCAATTTTTTCGAGATTAAAAAAACCTAAATTGGAATGAAAATCTTTCGGTAACATTCGAAAGATGGCATTAATTTCACTATCTATGGGTAATATTTGAGATTCGTATTTTTTTACTTCTTCTAAGAATAACTTTCCACAGGATATTAAAGATTCTTTGTTAGCTAATAGTATTTTTCTTCCTTTTCGTACAAATTTAATTGTTGGAATCAATCCATCTATTCCAGTAATAGCTGAAACTATATAGTTTACTGAATTTATGTTAGATAGTTCTTCAAACTTGTTTTTTCCAAATAAAACTTTAGTAGGACATTGATTGTTTTTTAAGATCTCATTAAGAATTTTAGAAGAACGTTCGTTTGATAATATGACATATTTTGGAGAAAATTCTATACATTGCTCGGAAATTAATTGAACATTATTATTTGCAACTAAAGCGATTATTTTAAATTTTCTTGGATACTTTCTAACGATTGATAAAACTATTTTTCCAATTGATCCAGTTGAACCTAATACGACTATTTGAATCATTTTTTGCATGACTTTTTTAAATATCTTTTTAAATTTAAATCTTTTTGAAAGATTTAGAGAACAGAAATTTAATTTAGAAATGAAGTAAACTTCGTTCTTTTTCTTTTAAAATCACATCAATCTTTTTAATAAATGTGTCTGTGTAATCTTGTATTTCCATGTATATTACTTTTCCGTTATCTTCATCAATTTTTTTAGATTTAATTAATGTTTTTATCTTATCTTTGGTTACTTTTCTAATTTTTCTAATGGAAATTTTTTCAGTTTCCGCCATTTTTTGAACTATCTTAATTAGATTTTTCCTCCTTTCTTCGGTAATTAGTGGAAAAACCAATTTGATAACATTTTCAGATAAGAATATTTGACAATCCAATCTCAATTTAAGAATTTCTTCTTTAACTATTTTAATTAAAGAACGATCGAAGACGGTAATAGATAAAGTACGAGAATTCTTAGAAGAAATTAAAGAAATTTTGTTTAAAGGAGTTTGAGATCCGTAACAAAATACTGAAACTTTTTCTAAAATGTTTGGATCGATCTTTTCTGAACGTATTTTATTAATTCTCTTCTCGAAAGAACGAACAATCTGATTCATATTTTTTTTAACTTCTATTTTTAAATTTTGAATCATATTTACCTCTAGTCTTACGTAAAAGTTGCAATTGTCTTTTATTTTTCGAAGAAACCAAGGTACCTTCTTTTGATCCAGTAATAATCCGAAATAATGCACCAGATTTATTAATATTGAATATACGAATTGGAAAATCGTGATTTCTAGCTAAGTCAAGTGCAGTCAAATCCATTATTTTAAGTTCTTTTTGTATAACTTCTTGATAAGTAAGGTTTTCATAAAGTATAGCATCTTTACTTTTTGAGGGATCACTTGAGTATATTCCGTCCACTTTGGTTGCTTTTAAAATCAAATCTGCTCTAATTTCAATTCCTCTTAAACATGCTGCAGAATCTGTTGTAAAGAAAGGATTACCTATTCCTCCTGAAAATATCACTACCTTGTTATTTCTAAGAAGATCAATTGCTTCTGTCCAATTGTATCTTTTACATATTCCGTTCAGTGAAATTGAACACATTAATTTATTTTGAACTTTGGCTTGATTTAACGCATCATTCATTGCTAATCCGTTTATAACGGTAGCTAACATTCCCATATGATCAGCTGAAACTCTTTCAATACCAAACTTTTCTAATCGATCCCCTCTCAGAAAATTACCTCCTCCAATTACTATCCCAATTTGTACTGATAATCCCACTAATTCCTTAATTTCTATTGCTATGCGATTTAGAACAACTGGATCTATTCCATAATTCTGAGATCCCCTTAAAATTTCTCCACTAATTTTTAGTAAAATTCTTTGATATATCGGCTTAGGAGTTTGATAAAACATTTTATGGTTGATTTGATCAATTATATGGTATGTTATTTATAAAATTAATGTTTTTTATATTTTTGTTTGGAAATTCTTAAATAAATTTGAAAGAATTTAAATTTTGCTTCAGAAAATCCATTCTCAAAAAGAACGTCTTATTTGAATAGAATTTTTAAAGATTTCTATATTTTCATGATGATAAAGTCAACTATTTTTGACTTATTCTCTTGTAGTAATTGCCAAACTTTTCTCTGAGTATCAAAGATAAATGGTTGTTCAACTAGAATAGAGTTATCGGTAGAACAATCAGTCGCACTTTCAATTGATTTGTCTGAAATAATGTCATTTTTTTTAGTTTCTATTGATAAATCTTTCTTTTTTTTTAAAGTCTTCTTTATCATATCAGATCTATCAATGTATTTTGATTCATTAGCTACTATTTGCATAGCGATTTGTTTTCCAAAAATTTTGCTAGAGTTTTCTATATGAACAAGCACTCCAATTTGATTTCTATGTAAATATCCGTACACTTTTCTACCTTCTAGAATAGAAAAATTTTCAATTTTTACGTTTTCTTTAGATTGCAATATCATTTCATTTATTTCATGAGTGAAATATTTTCTAATAGAACAAATTTTAAATATTTTTTCTTGAACAATAGAACTCATAATTTTTTTTTTGAATTTTAGAAATTCAAAACTTCTAGCTAAAAATTCAGTTTCGCATTTTATTTTTAGTAAAACACCAAATGTTCTGTCTTCAGAAATTTTTAAGCCAATTGATCCTACTTGAGTTTTGTTCCCATATTTTTCTTTGGCTTTTTTTTTCTTATTTTTCTGAATTAGATTTATCGCTAAGTCGATATTTTCCGGAAATTTATTTAATGCAGCTCTGCATTCCAATATATTGGCTCCGGTTTTCTCTCGAATCTCTTTGATCAAATTTAGATATGAATTGATTTTTTTCGACATATTGAGTTTCCTATAGTCTTAAACAATTTTTGCTAAGTTCATAGTGGATTCATTTTTAAAATTGTAATTAACTATGAATAAAAACATCATTGACATATTTTTTATCTATATTATTTTTAGATTTCTCTTGTGTCATCCGAATCGAATGAGAAATATATTCTAAATAAAATTTAATCGATTTAATCGAATCATCATTTCCAGGAATAACATGATCAATCCCGTCTGGATTGGAGTTAGTGTCAACTATTGCAAAAGTTTGAATATTTAGAATATTAGCCTCTTTAACTGCAATTTTTTCATGTTCTACATCGATAATAAACATTGCATCTGGTAACATTGACATTTTTTTAATTCCACCTAAACTATTCTCTAATTTTTGAAATTTTCTGGTTCGAATTAAAGCTTCCTTTTTGGTTAACTTTTTAAAAATGCCATCTCGTATTTGAGATTCTAACTCATTAAGTTTTTTAATAGATTGACGAACTGTTTTCCAATTTGTTAATGTCCCGCCTAACCATCTTTTATTTACAAAATATTGTTCGCAATAAATAGCAGATTCTTTTATCAAAGAGCTAGCGGATCTTTTAGTGCCAACAAATAAAATTTTACCTCTTCTTTCAACAATTTTATTAATTTTTTCAGAAGCTGAACGCAATAAAAGAGATGTTTTTTCTAAATCTATTATATGAATGTTGTTTTGAACACCAAAAATATAATCTTTCATCTTTGGATTCCAGTATCTTCTCTGATGACCAAAATGTACTCCACATTCAATCATTTCTGATATTGAAAAGTGCATTGTTCGATTTCCTTTAACTTGAATTTTTAATCAACGTTTCATATGATTATGATATATTAAAATAGTTCAAATTTCATTGATGGACGAAAAAACAAATTTTATAAAAAAATGAGCACAAATCATTTTTGAAATATGATATTTTATATTTTACATAAAATTAAGTATTATGTATCTAAAAAAAACTGAATTAATAGGATAAAAAGATTGTTATGTCAAAAATATCTTTTAAATCTAATTAAACTGAAATATATTTCAGAAAAAAATTTATTATCTTTGAATAAATTTTACATTTCTGTTCTTAAATAATTTTTATGATTTTTCACTTTTCAAAAAAATATGATTAATTTGATTAAAACAAAAGAAGAAATTCAAAAAATGCGAATTGTCGGAAGAATTTCGGCTAAAGTATTGGAATTCATAGAGCCGTATATTCTACCTGGAATATCTACTGGAGAAATTGATCGAATTTGTCATGACTATATTACAAAAGAAATGAAAGCTATTCCAGCATGTTTAAATTATCATGGGTTTCCAAAATCTATTTGCACATCCGTAAATGATGTAATTTGTCATGGAGTACCGAGTGAAAAAGAAATATTAAAAGAAAAAGATATTATTAATATAGATGTAGCAGTTTTTAAAGATGGCTTTTATGGAGATACATCTAAAATGTTTTTTGTTGGAAAACCAGAAGTAAATAGTAAAAATTTATGTAAAATAGCGCAACTTAGTTTGTATATCGCAATAAAAATTATTAAGCCAGGATTATCATTACGATCTATTGGAAAAACAATTCAAAATTTTGTTAGGAAACATCAATTTTCAATTGTTAGGGAATATTGTGGTCATGGAATTGGAAGATCCTTTCATGAAGATCCTCCAATTTTACATTATGATGCAGAAGATAAAGGAATTAAACTTCAACCAGGTATGATTTTTACTATAGAACCAATGATTAACTATGGAAGTGAAGAATCTAAGATTATGGAAGATGGATGGACTGTAAAAACAGTTGACAAAAGTTTATCAGCACAGTATGAACATACCATTTTAGTCACAAAAAGTGGATATGAAATTTTAACTTTGAGAAAAGAAGAATCTTTTTTTTAAGAAAAATTTTTTGTTAGATTCCCAAAATGATTCTTTCTTGTTTTAGCTATTAATAGATAGATTTTAATAGTTTTATCTTTAATAGATTATTATGAATTCCAATTCTACGAAAAAAACTTTAGAACTAATTTTGTGAAAATTTTTAATTATTTTCAAATATTTGTTTTCAATATCATGAATCGAATGAAAGAATATATAGAAGATGTATTTAAAAATATCGAAAAAATAAATTCAGATAATGTCGATCAAAAAACAAAATGTTCAGTTTTTCAAATAATATCTGATTTAAATAACGGAAAAGTCAGACTTGCCGAAAAAACTAACAATATCTGGAAAACTAACCACTGGGTAAAGAAAGCTATACTAATTTACTTTAAGATAAAAAAAAATAGAATCTTTCTTGAAGAAAGAACAACATATTTCGATAAAATTAATTCTAAGTTTTTCAAATACGATTTTGATAGTTTCCAAGAGAAAAAAATTAGAGTTGTTCCAATTGCTACAGTAAGATATGGATCTTTTATTGGAAAAAGAACAGTGCTTATGCCCTGTTACGTTAATATTGGCGCTTACATTGGAGAAGGAACTATGATAGATACATGGTCTACCATTGGCTCTGGTGCACAAATCGGAAATCATGTACATATATCTGGTGGAGTTGGAATAGGAGGAGTTTTAGAACCAATTCAAGAAGATCCAACCATTATTGAGGACTATTGTTTTATAGGCGCCAGATCTGAAATAACTGAAGGAGTGATCGTGGAAAAATACTCTGTAATTTCGATGGGTGTTTATATTAGTAAGAGTACAAAGATTTATGATAGAGAGCAAGATAAAATCAGTTATGGATTAGTTCCCTCTGGATCAGTTGTGATACCTGGTGTTATTCCAGATGAAAGTGGAAAATTTGGTATGTATTGTGCTATCATTGCAAAAAAAGTAGATAAAAATACAAGAAAGAAAGTATCTATCAATTCTCTATTGAGAAGTGTTTAGAATAGAAATACAAAAAGATAACTCTTTTGGATGATGGATGATATCTATAATTTTTTCAAGTTCGTTTCAGAATATAATTTAATTCCTTGAAATATAGACTCCGCTATTTTTTTTTGAAATCGTAATTTGTTTAAGTTTTTTTCTTCTTCTGCATTACTTATAAATGCGGTTTCTACTAAAACGGAAGGAACCTTAGGCATTCCAAGAATAACAAAGTTAGCGGTTTCCACCTCTTTTTTATGTAATTTGTTGACTGTAGAAATTTTTTTTAAAATGTAGCATCCTAATTTAAAACTATTTCGAATGGTCTCTATTTGATTGTTCATATTTTCTTTTTTGTTTTTTAAATTTTTTAAAGAAAGACAACTTTGTAATAAATCATTCTGACAAAAATCGTTCTTTTGTTCTTTAGAAAATATGAATACAGAGGAACCGAAAGCATTTCTATTTTTACAAGAATTCGCATGAATTGAGATTAATAAATTTGCTTTTAATCGATGAGTTTTATAAATTCTCTCGCTTAGAGAGATGAACTTGTCTTCTTTTCTAGTCATATAAGATTTCATCGTAATATTCGAATTAATCAACTTATTCAATTTTTTTGAGATACTTAAAACAACATCTTTTTCCAAAGTTCCATATTTTCCTATGGCTCCTGGATCTTCTCCTCCATGCCCAGGATCAATCATAATTATTAAAAGATTTTTTTTATTTTTCTTTTTTGAAACATTTAATTTTTTTGAGTTTAATCGAACTAATTTTTTTTCTTTTGATATTTCGGAAAAGTATTTTTTATATTGAATTTTTTCTATGAAATTTTGATCATTCTGTTTTTTACAAAACGAATAGAGATCTACATTTTTAACTTTCAAACTTTTTTGAAAAAAAAAGAAGAATTCTTTGAGATAATCTTGATGGTTTCTTCTTAAAAGAAATGCGAGATAAGATTGATGATTCTGATGGATTTGAGAGTGTTTAAAACATGAAAAATTAATATTTTTTAAAAAAGATTTTTTTGAATTTAGCAGTATTCTTTTCGATTTTTTCGTGGAAACTTGATAATTTTTAGATTTTTGATTGTTTTTAATTGTTATTGGAAAAATTTTCTTAATCTCGATTTTAACATAAGAAAATTCAAAAGAAAAACAATAGAAAAAAAGATAAATTAAAATTGAAAATAATACTATAATCGTTTTTTTATTCAACAAGAAATTGAATAGAACCTCCTTTTCCAAAGCTTCCATTATATTTAACATTCTATAAATTTTTTAATAATTTCATGATCTATACTAACTTCATTAAAAAAATCAAAAACTAATTGAACAAAAACTTAAAAATTTTTATCATAATAGAATTATGTTCAATGAATATCAAATTCTTTCTCCTTATGCTCTATAAATAATAGAGTCTTTCTTATTAAGAAAGAGTCAATTAATTAATTTTTGAAATTCATATTATCAATTGAATTGATGAACGATTTATTCAAAAAAAAAAGAAAGTCTTTAAAGAAATTTTTATTCATCCGAAAAAGAAGATTTTTTGATCAATTAATAAAGTATTGAGATTACTTTATCGATTTAAAAAATGACAAAAATATGCATTCTTCAGAAATCTCTCTGCATATAAAATAGTATTTGGATTGAAAAAAAAATTACATTTTTGCAAAAATCCTTTATTGATTTAAAATAAAAAATTCTTAATAGGATTACATGAAGAATATTACGAAACAAGAAATTTTTAGAATTAGATAGAGTATTTATTAAATCAGTCCTTTATTTTTCAATTTTTAATCGAATTGATTCAACGGAATCTAGAGGTACAAAATACGAAATATTAGGAATTAAAAGATAAACTGACTTTTTTCTAAAATCGTTGCTCTACAAAAATATTTTGTAATTTAGACATTTTGAAATGTTAATAAAATATTTCTCAGAGCTTTTTAAAATTCGATTTCAGATTGATATAGAAGTCTATTTTCGTTAAAAAATAGTAAACTAAAACGTTTTTCATAAGTTTTATGACGAAAAATAAATTTTATAATTTTTTAAATTAAAATCTTTGAATCGATTTTATTCAATAAATATATTGTAATTGCTACACGTTGAATGGATAACTAATCTTTCCATGAAATCTATAGTTTATTACTTTAAAATCATCACTACTCACCCAATTTTCAATATCTTCTAGTTTTTTTATTTTTGGATTAATAATGAGTTTAGAAAGAGGGTAAGGAGATCGCTTTAATTGAACATCTCTCATAAGAGAAAGTTGATTTTCATATATATGTGCATTTACAATTTTATGATAGACCTTTCCAGGTTTATAGTTGGTTATTTGAGCTACTAAAGCTAATAAGATAAAACACTGGATTTGGTTAAAGCTGAGTCCCAATGGGACATCGCAACTTCTTTGATAAGAAGTCAGGTATAATTTTTTATCTAAAATAGAAAATGTATGCGTATGCATACAAGGAATTAAGCAACCCATCTCGATCTCACCCGGATTATAGAATGTAATTATTTCTGCACGATCATCTATTCCATCTTTAAGATGTTGTATAACTTTTCTTAATTGATCCAGATGAGAACCATCATGCTTCTTCCAAGATCGACCTTGAACTCCATATATTCTTCCAAGATCGTCTCTACCCTTTCTATATGGATTACTTAACCAACTTTTGTTTTGATTAGCATTAGCTTCCCACACATTACAACCTAAGTCTCTGAATTGTTTTGCACTTCTATAACCCCTGATATGACCTATCATCTCTGAAATAGCTGACTTATAAGAAATTTTTCTAGTTGTAATTAATGGAAATTGATTATTTTCCACATCGTATTCCAAATCAGCGTTTATTATTGTTAAACATCTCGTTTTAGTTCGATTATTTTTAATCCAGCAACCTTCATGAATTATTTTTCGACATAAATCAATATATTGTTTCATTGAATCATCCTGTCAGAGATACAATTTTGATTAGTTATTACCTATTTTTTAATACATTTAGATAAATAAATAAACCAAAGATAATCATTGGTAATGATAAAATTTGACCTATGTTCCATCCATAAAACGGATTTGTTTGATAATCAGGTTGACGAAATATCTCAACCAATATTCTGAAAGCTCCATAAAGAATCAAAAAAATAGCAGATAAAATTCCTGTTGGAAGATTTCGCTTTTCCAAAGCATTTAAAATTAAAAATAAACAAAAACCTTCCAAAAACATTTCATAAATTTGAGAAGGATGTCTTGGAAGAGCTGAAAATTCTTTAAAAAATGGGATTAATTTTGGATTTCTCATAACATACTCGATATCATCTCTTATTGATCTTGGGAAAATTATTGCCCATGGTATATCGAATGTTACTTTTCCCCAAAGTTCTCCATTAATAAAATTACCCATTCTTCCGAGACCAATTCCAATTGGGATCAAGGTTACTATTGAATCTGTTATTTCAAGAAATTTTTTTTGAGTAAGTTGACTATAAATCCATATTGATACTGTAACCCCAACTAATCCTCCATGAAAAGACATCCCTCCCTTCCAAATGTAAAATATACAATATGGATCACTTAAAAAAAGTGAAAAATTGTAAAAAAATATGTATCCTAATCTACCTCCAATACATGCTCCAAAAAATATAAGATTTAATAGGTTTTCTATTTTAGATATCTTAATTTTTTGATTGTTTTTAGAAATTTTCTTAATAAGAAACAATCGAAAAATAATAAATATCAGAAAAAATATTAATCCATACCAGTATATATTTATCTTACCAAAAGATATTGCTATTGGATTGATATTATTTTTAATATAATGATATCTTTCCATAATTTTGTTTTAAATAAAAACTTTAATATCAGACGATTCCATTTTATCAAATATAAAGAAATTAATCCTCATTGAAAGAATCATTGATTTATTTGAGATGAAGATATAATTGTTATAAAAAGTATTTTGAAAGATTAATACGATATTTTCTTTTCAGGAAATAATGAAATTAGAATTATCAGATCTTTAAAACTTCTAAGAAACAAATTGATTTATTTAAATTTATGAAATTATCCGACAACTTTCATAGATTCGTCATAAATGATTCAATTTGCTCATAAATCGATTTCTATTCTAGAGAATAGAATGTTCTTTCAAGCAAATAAATATGTCATCGTTAAAGTTATTAAAATCAGTATTTTAACTCATTTTCATAAAAGCGAACATATTCTTCTCTTAAAGAAAATCTTCAATGTGTTATGAAAAGATTTATCTCAAAATTATTCATGAAACTTTTATTAATTTTTTTTATAAACTTTTCTATTCAAGCAAAACCTACTTTAACAATATATGCTTGCAACCTATTTTCATCCAATCTGGGACCTAAAGATTTGATAAAATCAGAATTTGAAAGAAAATACGATTGTAATTTAAATTTTTTCTCGTTTTGGAATGAGAATACTTTGTTGAATATTTTAAAAAAAAATAAAAGAAAGTTTTCTGCAGATATTATACTTGGAATCAATGATAATCGAATTGGATCTCTTCAAATAAGAGATCTTTTTTTGGAATATCGTATAAAAAACTTAAAATTCAAATTTCCTCTGAAGGAATATAATAAATTTTTAATTCCATATAATTACGGATATCTCGCATTTATCTATAATAATAAGAAAATTTTAAAAGTTCCCGATAGTTTTGAAGAACTGATATCAGAGAAGAGCTCATGGAAAATTATTTATCAAGATCCAAGAACAAGTTCTTCAGGTCTTGGAATGCTGTTTTGGATCAAAAAAATTTATGAGAAAAATAGTTCAGAAATTTGGAGAAAGATTGCAAGAAAAACTGTAACAGTGACTAAAAGTTGGGGGGAATCATATGAACTTTTTTTAAAAGGTGAAGGAGACTTTTTTCTAAGTTATAGTTCTTCGCCAGGTTTCTTTTTACTTAAAAAGAACAATTATGATTATTCCTCTATAATTTTCAAGGAAGGACATTATTTGCAAACAGAGTTAATCGGAATATCTATACGAAGTCAAAATGTGGAACTTTCTAAAAAATTTGTTGATTTTATTCTTTCTCCAAAAATACAGAGAAAACTATCTATATACAATTGGATGTACCCTTCTATTCGCATCAAACTCCCAAAAGTATATGATTTTGTTCCAGAACCAAAAAAATTTCTTCAATTCGATATACAAGAAACTAATCAAAATTATCAAAAATGGATTCAAGAATGGTTACACGCGGTTATCCAGTAAAAACTATTTCTTTATTGCCAGGTATCATGATATGTTTACTGATGTCATCCTCTATACTTTCCGTGTTTTTTGTCCTATTTTCGTATTCTGAAAATATTAAATGGCAAAACCTTATTATCGATCAATATCTTTGGAAAGTCATTAAGTTTACATTTTCTCAAGCATTTTTTTCTGCCTTTTTTTCAGTATTAATAGCGATATTTTTATCGAAAATATATTTTCGAAATAGTTTTTTTTGCAATATATTTTTAAAATTAAGTTCGATAACATTCGTATTACCAACCACAATAGTTACGATGGGAATTCTAACAGTATATGGTCGTTCTGGATGGATTTCTGAAATGTTTAATCTTGTTAAAGTAGAATATTCCTTCAATATGTACGGATTCCAAGGAATCGTATTGACCAATGTATTTATTAATTTACCTTTTTCTACACAACTTTTGTTGCGATCTATTCGAAGTATTTCAGATGATCAGTGGAAGATCATCGATCAGATTGGAATGAAACATTGGGAATACTTTTTCAATATAGAATGGTACTATTTGAAAAGACAAATTTTCCCTATTTTTATTCTAGTGTTCGTATTATCTTTTTCTAACTTCTCGATCATATTAATAACAGGAGGAGGACCTTCTTCTACTACGATAGAACTGGCTATCTATCAGATGATAAATTATGAATCTAATTATCAGCAAGCTGCTTTTCTATCTATAATTCAACTAACGTTTTGTTTATGTTTAGTCGTTTTTTTAGAAAGTTTGAATAAATTTCCTATCATTGAAAATGATCATAAAGAATCTTTTAAAAATCGATATTGTTCTGAAATTTATCAGGATACTATTTCAAATAGGATAATAATTTTATTATCTATGATATTTTTCATCACTCCATTGATAGCCATCATTTTAGATGGAATAAATATAGAACTAATTAAGGTTTTAAAAGATTTTTATTTTTGGAAATCTTTCTGGAATTCCGTAATTATAGCGATTGGATCTGGCTTTTTTTGTACTTTGTTTGCACTTATGTTTTTATGGAGTAGTAGAGAACTATATTTTTATCAAATGTTTTTCTCATATAAACTTTTTCATCTAATCAGTTTAATTCTAATTATGTTGCCAAATACAGGTTTGGTATCAGCGTTATCAATCCTTTTAAATGATTTTTTCGAAATTCGATCTTCGTACTTATCAATAATTGTCATTAATACTTTAATTTTTATTCCATATTCAATAAAAATTTTGGAAATTCCTATGAATGATATATTCAAATATTATAATAACTTGTGTTTATCTCTGAAAATTATTGGATTAAACAGATTCTTCATAATTGAATATAGAAAACTAAAATATGATATGAGAAAATCCTTCATTCTTTCTTGTTTCTTTGCATTAGGAGACATGAATGCTCTTTCAATATTTGAAGAAAAAAAATTTTTAACTTTATCATATTACTTATACGATCATTTAAATCATTTTTATACTAAAGAAGCATCGGCAGTATCTCTTTTAATGTTTCTTTTATATATAATTTTATTTTTACTTTTAGAGATATTTTCTCAAAAAAATTATGATTAAAGCTCAATCTATTTTATATCGTTATAAAGATCTATCGATGTTTTTCAACTTTCAGGTTGAAAAAGGAGAAAAAGTTTCCATTTTGGGTCCAAATGGATCTGGAAAAAGTACATTATTAAATTTGATAGCTGGGTTTTTTCGTCCAAATAAAGGAAAAATACTTATCAATAATTTTGATTATACCTATGCTTCTCCTTCTTTTCGTCCAATCTCTATTGTTTTTCAGAATAACAACCTATTTTCTCATCTTACTGTTCTTCAAAATATTTCCCTCGGAGTTTCTTACAATTTACGTTTGTCCGTAAAGAATAAGAGAATAGTGGATGAGATTATAGATATTATAGACTTGAATGAACAGAAGAATAAATTTCCAAATCAAATTTCTGGAGGTCAAAAACAGCTGGTTGCTCTTGCTAGATGTCTAATTCGAAAAAAGCCGATCATGCTGTTGGACGAACCCTTTTCTTCAATTGATTGTAATTCAAAAAGAAAAATACTGAAAGTTCTCAATCGGTTTTGTCAAAAAGATGGAATTACCTTGTTGATTGTTTTGCATGATATGAAAGATGCATCCAAAATGACTAATCGATCCATTATACTGAAAAATGGATCGATCATATATGATGGAAAACATAAACAATTTCACTAGTTATTATTATTGTTTTCTAATTCTTAAAAAGAGTTTTAGAAAAATCGAAGATGAAAACGAATCTCTGAACTTTTTAGAAATTGTTTAAAACTCATAAATTTGATAAACAAGATTATCAGATAGAAAAATTCTCAATTATTTTCTTGAATTCTTAATTAAATTATAGGCAGATTGAATCTTCTGTGCTTTTTTATTTGCTCGACTCAACTCTTCTTTTGAAAGTCCTTTTGAAAGTAATTTGTCTGGATGATACTTTTTCATCAAGATTCGATAAGATTTTTTCACTTGATCCATACTAGATCTTCGATCAATTCCTAAAATATTATAGGCTTGAGATAAGTCATCTTTTTTTTGATCATGTTTATTTTGAAAAAAATTGAAATATTGGTTATAAAATCCAGATCTGATCGATTCCTTCTTCAGAATCCATTCAAAATCTTGATAAGATATGTTTAACTCATTTATAATTATTAATAAGATATTCTTTTCTTTTTCTTGCAAGATATGATCAGAAAAAGCAGCTCTAATTTGAATTTCCAGAAAATATCGAATTAGTTCTGGATTGTTTGAAAAATTATAATACAGATTTCTCAATGCCTTTCTTAATAAGAAGTCATTTCTTTTTCCGTATAAAAAAGCGTTTTTTGCAAAGTTTTCATAACGATGACAAAGATGCATTTCATCTATAATATTTCTAGCCATTTTGATATCTGTTTCTGTCACCCTTCCCTTCGACTTTGATAAATAACCTAAAACTTGAAAAACGATAACTATAAATGATAGATCTGTATTTTTATGTTTAATATCAGAATATTTTTCTTCAACTTTTTTATCATACATATGTCCAATTATGAAACCCATAATTATACTGAAAAGATGAGTTCCCATCATCATTCCCAAAATAACTCCGATTATTCTTCCAAAATATTGCATAATCTACTTTTTCTTAATTTCGAATGAATGTTTCTTAACTCTTTTTTTAAGAAATGTTTTCTGAATATCGAAAAAATTCATATCTAAGGGTTACTTCATATTTTATAAAATATAAACATAAGAAAGAAGTTTATGGTCTTTTGTGAATACTAGTTTAAAAATCCTACTTCTTTGAATAAATTTTTAATTAATTAATATAAACTAACTTTTCACACAGTATATTATCGTTATCGTTAATAAGTTGTTAGAAATCCATGAAAAATCTTGACACAAAACGCTTGATTTTTTTAAGATGATTTTTAATTTATTCTATAGGGGATTTTACAAGAAATGTTTTCTATATCAAAATGATTGGTAATTATGATTTTAATATAAAGTATGATATATTCAAATTTTTAAATAAAAGAATCTTGTTATAGAATATTTCGAATTTTTGTTTTTAATTCATTATCTTTTTAAAAATTGCGTATTTCTTCAATTTCAAAATATTTTTTATAAAAAAACATGAAATTGAATAGGGAATCTTTTTATAATTAATCTTTATAAAAATTTATTTTGAAGAAAAGTCTTTGCAATACTCAAATAAAGCTTTTCGTATATTTAATTCCATCTAATCTTTAAAGAATTTAGTTTTTCATCATCTTTAAAAAATGATAAGATTCATGAAAAAATTATGTAAAATAGAAAATCTAATTTTAAAAACAGAAATTCTTTTAAATTGAATAAAATGATCTTTCTTCAATTTAACAATTGAAATTACTGAAAGAATTTCTTTTCATGAGAATCTAAAATGCTTTAGCTTCATAAATCATCTCTAAAAAACTGATTATTCAATATGCAAAATAAATGTTCAATTTTTCGATTCTAGATTAGTCTTTTAAAAACTAATAATTTTTATATAGCAAAACTGTTATAAATAAAATCCATATTTTCATAAAGTTATTTAAAAAGGTCTATAAAATTATCTTTTTTAGAAAAATTAATCTATTTCGAATTATTCAGAATTGAGTTCTTAAAATTTCGCAAAAAGTTAAAAATTATTAAAATTTTTTAATTTTTCATAAGGAAAATCATTTGATGTTAACAAATAATTAAGAATCTTCAAAAAATTAACTTCGAACATGTTTGGCGTTTTTTAAAAAATGCGATGGAAATACATAAAGTTGTTTTTTTGAGGAATCAAATTTTTATTTTTACCGATAAAACATTTACTTAAGAAGTAATACGCAAGAATAAGTTGAGTTGTAAGATTTATTTTCTGAAGAAATGCTTATTATTCTATAGAATGATGATCTAATAATAATGAAAAATTAATCATTTTATTATATTTCAATCGAGTTGATTTACAAAACAAAAAATTATTTTGTTAATGTTAATTTTCTTAATTTTTGCAAGAATTATAAATTCATAGAATATGAAAAAGTTTTAAAATCTATCAAACAAAACTCTTCTTTTATCTTCATAATTCAAAGAAGAAATGAGTCTTCTCTTCAATATGGGAAATCGTGTACAAAAGATGAACAATCGTCAAAAAGCTTTTGTTATAACTACTGGTGAACCTTCTGGAATTGGACCAGATATATTAGTCAAGCTAGTACAAAGAAAATGGCCTGTAAAATTAGTAACTTTTTCTGATCCAGATTTATTGGAAGAAAGATCAAGAGATCTTAATTTAAAATTAAACTTGATTCCATATTCTAAAAAAAGTTTAGAATATGCTCGTCAAGATAAGGGATCAATTTATATTGAACCAATTCGACTAAGAACTCCTGTAAAACCTGGACAACTAAAAAAGCAAAATAGTGAGTATGTAATTGAAATGCTACAAAAATCATGTCTTGGATGCTTAAAAGGTGATTTTTTAGGTATGGTTACAGGACCTGTTCATAAAGGAATTATCAATGATTATGGTGTAAAATTTACTGGACATACAGAATTTTTAGCAAGATTATGCAATGTCAGAAAGACAGTCATGTTATTAGTTTCAAAATCAATGAAAGTTGCTTTTGTTACGACCCATATACCCTTGAAGAAAGTTCCAAAAATGATTAATGTTGAAAATCTAACTAAAACTTTATTAATTCTCCACAAGAAAATTAAATCAATATTCAATATTCATAACCCTATTATTCACGTATGTGGATTGAATCCCCATTCTGGAGAACAAGGATATTTTGGAAAAGAAGAAGTTGATGTGATTTCTCCAACGATCTCAACTTTGAATCGAAATGGATTGAATATACATGGACCATTTCCGGCAGACTCGATTTTTCAGAAGGAAAACATCAAAAATTTTGATGTAGCGTTAGCTATGTATCATGATCAAGGAATGCCAGTGATCAAAAGTTCAGAATTCTTTCATTCTGTTAATATGACATTGGGATTACCTTTTATTAGAACTTCTGTTGATCATGGATCAGCCTTACATATTGCTGGAACTGGAAAGGCAATAGAAAGTAGTATGATAGAAGCACTAAAACTAGCTATAAAGATCTCATAAATGAGAACTTTTTTATGAAATCTAAAAAAAGATTTGGACAGAATTTTTTAAGTGATTCTATAGTTCAAGATAGAATTGTAACGTATTTTGCTCCAAAATCCGATCAATCTATCATCGAAATAGGAACAGGTTTAGGAAATTTAACTATACCAATCTATCATGTTATAAAAAAAAGTTTTATTACGATAGAAATTGACGCAGACTTAATTAAGCATCTTTTGTCTTTTTATCCTGATATATTTCAAGTTGTAAAAATATTGAATTCAGATATCATGAAGTTGGATTTTGACTTAATTATGAAAAAATCTCTTAAATATAGGATTATTGGAAGTTTACCATACAATATTGCTATTCCAATAATGGTTCGTTTTTTTTCTTATCATAAACAATTAATCGATATGCATTTTGTGTTGCAAAAAGAAATAGTAGACAGGTTAATAGCATCACCTAACATCAAATTATATGGTCGTACTAGTGTTCTTTTTCAGTATCATTTTTCAATTAATCCCATTTTTCATATATCCCCATATTCTTTTCGACCTATTCCAAAAGTGAATTCTACTTTTGTTAGATTTAAACCATATAAAAATCGAATTTATCCTATTTGCGAAGTAAATCTTTTAAAATTGATAACTAGGGTTGCTTTTCATCAAAGAAGAAAAAAAATTTTAAATAGTCTTAAGGAATTTTTTAATATCGAGGATTATTCTCAATTATGTATCGATTATAACATGAGAGCTGAAAATCTAACTATCTTGGAATATTGTAAACTTACCAATTGGTTATCAAAAAAAGAAGGAAATTAATAAGATCTCTTTGAATCATTTGTTCACAGTTATGATTAAGATCATTCTCGATTCTTTCAAATTCAAATTTATTTTACGAGGGATTTTTTATGGCTAATTATTTTGTAGGGGATATTCATGGATGTTATCGAGAATTAATAAAACTTCTTGATAAAGTAAATTTTAAATTTGGATCGGATATTTTATGGATTACAGGAGACATGTTATTAAGAGGACCAGAATCAGTCAAGGTTCTAAGATACATTAAAAATTTAGGAAACTCTTCAAGAATAGTTTTGGGAAATCATGAAATAACTACAATAAATTTATTCTATAATTTTTTTAAAAAAAAATCTATCTTTTGTTTTAAAAAAGAAGGAGAAAAGAATAAAGATTATTATACAGATGTTCAAAAAATATTCTTAGAAAATGATTCAGAAGATCTAATGGATTGGTTAAAAAATCAGTCAATCTTGCAAATGGATATGAAAAAGAAAATAATCATGATACATGCCGGAGTACATCCATATTGGAATTTAGAAGAGACGATCTCCTATGCTAAAGAAATAGAATTCATTCTTCAAAACAAAACCGATCTTCTTCAAAATTTGGTCGGTTTCAATCATTCCTATAAATGGGAGAAAAGGAAATTTAAAGATCTTTATGAAAGAATCAAGTTTAACATCAATGTATTTACTAAAATGAGATACTGTTATCAAGATGGTAGTTTGAATATGAGCATAAAAGATGATTATCAAAAGATAAAAAATCAAGATCACATCCGGCCTTGGTTTCTTTTTGATAGAAAAATTAGTCAAAAATATTCGATTATATTTGGTCATTGGTCATCTTTAGACAAAAGGTGTGTTCAAAAAAATAAAAATTTATATCCAATTGATACAGGATGTTGTTGGGGAAAAAAGCTCACCATTCTTCGATGGGAAGACCGGAAGCACTTCGATGAACCGTGTAGAAGAAGGAAAACGCCATCATAAAATTATAAATATTTTTCTTTTCTATCAAATATTTTATGAATGTAGGAATGGGAATTTCTATGATCAGATCTTATTGCATCTCCAATATAAGAACATCTCCAACGATTTTTAGATATAAATGGAAAAAAAACATCCCCTAAACCGAAATAATCTACATAAGTTATATATAATCGATCTGCAATTGGAAAAAAAAGTTTATAAATTTTTTCTCCTCCTATTACCATGATTTCTTTTATGTCTTCTGAAATAGAAAGTAAAGCCTCTTCTCTTGAAGTAACCCAAATTTTTTCTTCTTCGAATATTTTTTCTGATCTTTTATTTGTCATTATGATATTTAGTCGATCGGGAAGTGTACCGATACATTCGTGTGTAGTTCTTCCAACAATTATTGGTTTTTTAATTGTCTTTTTTTTAAACCAAGATAAATCATCTGGTAATTTCCACGGAATGTCATTCTCATAACCGATAACAAAGTTGAATTTGCTAATCGCAGCTATTAAACTAATTTTTTTCATGATGGTATAATTGATTCATTTTATTCGTCAATAAGAATAAATTTAAAGATATCTAAATATTTTTAGAAATCAGAAAAGAAAGAAAGTTCATATCTAAGAAATCATCATCTTAATTAAAAATTTTCAATTGCTCTTCTTGATCTCTTGATTTAAAGAAAAAATTTTTTTTTTCATGAGATTAAAACAGAATTTCTTTAGACAAGTTAAAGATCGTTTATCGTATTTCTGATCTTCAATAAAAATTGGATCGAGTATTTCAATGATTACAGTTCCATTTCTCCATCGGTTTAGTCTAATTTTACGAGAGATTTCAGAAGAACAAATCGGTATGATTGGAACTCTAGAAATTTTTGCAATTCGAAACGCACCGTTCTTGAAAGGAAGTAAATTTTTTCCTTTATTTCTGGTACCTTCTGGAAATATCCAAACTGATCTTCCTTGATTTCTAATATATCGTATAATCTTGAGAATTGATTTTCTGATTTGATCTCGGTTTTTTCGATCTAATAGAACATTTCCACAAAGCCAGTATAATTGACCAAAAATTGGAATAAAGATCAAATTTTTTTTTCCAACGGTAACTGTATATGGTTGAATTGCATTCGATATGGTAAATATGTCGTAAAAACTTTGATGATTTCCGATATATATGCTTGGAAGTTTCATCAACTCTTTTGACTTCTTTGAGATACGAACTATAACTTTGACACCTAATATCTTGGATAATCTTCCAAAGAGTTTTCCTAAAAGGAAAGTATGTTGCAAACATTTTGGTCTCACAACACAGTTAAATATTCCAAATAAACAAATCAAAAAAAAAGAAAAAAACAAAAAAATTATTCTGAAAATGGCTAACATTTTTATAATTTTTGATTGAGTTGATAAGTAGAAAAGTCTAACGAAGCTTTTTTCAGATGAATTCAATTAATCCAATTGAAGATCTTATTCTCATATTATAAATGATGTTCAAAATTTTCCAAAAAATTTTTTTGATTTATATTTCAATTAAAAAAATTATTATCGAGATTCCCATAGATACCAAATTTACATGGAATTAAAAAATGACATTTACATTAAGAAACTATTTCATCTTATTATAAATCTAAGACAATTGGTTCACGTTTAATGTATAATTGAATTATTTTTAAATCAAATTGAATAGAATTATTTATTTCTTAAATTTTCCTCTTATTTTTTTTGACCTCTTCGGAAGTTCTAGAGAAAAAGATCTTAGGAAACAAAATTAGCAAGGATTTTTCAACTAAAATTTTTGAATCAATTGAATTGAAAAAATTATTCTCAAAGGTTTTTTAAAAAAATTGAATAGCTTATTTTCCAATCTATTTAATCAAAGAAGATATCTTTTGGAGCTGATGAACACAGATAGATCATCGATCGTAATTAATGGAAATCCATGCATCTTAGAAAATAGAATGATTTCTGACATTTTAGACATCGTTCCATCATCATTTGTTAGTTCACAAAGCACTCCAAAAGGACTTTCAAAACCGCACAACTTCATCAGATCAACAGTAGCTTCTGTATGTCCTCTTCTTTTAAATATTCCTCCTTCCCTAGCTACTAACGGAAATACATGACCTGGTCTACGTAGATCTTCCGGTTTCGAATTTTTTTGAATCGCTCTTTTGATTGTGATTATTCTATCATAAGCGGAAACTCCAGTCGTTATTCCTTCAGAAGCTTCTATCGTTACAGTGAAAGCGGTTTGAAAAACACTAGAATTTTCTTCAACCATCATAGGGAGTTTTAATTGTTTTCTTTTTTCTTCATTAATGCATAAACATACTATTCCACTACCATGTCGGATAGTTAATGCCATTTGTTGAACAGTCATTTTTTCTGCAGAGAAAACGATATCTCCTTCATTTTCTCTAGTAAAATCATCCATTATAATCACTCCTCTTCCAATTTTTAAAGAATCGATAGCTTCTTTCACTCTTTTAATTGAACTTCGCTCTTTAGATATATGGTTCATAATAGTCTCCCAATATTTAATGTAAAAATGGATACAATAAAAAATTGTATCCTTTTAAAAAATTGAATTGCCATCCGTTAAAAAATCTCTAACAAAATTCAAATTTTAAAATTGATTTATCAAAATATCATCGATTATCAATTTGTCAAAATAAAAGATTTGTTCTAAAATATTTTTAGATATTTTTTTAAAGAATTATCTAGAAATCATGGAGATCAAGAGCATCTTTCGTATGATAAGTCGAATTCTTCTGGAAGAAATACGTAATATAAGAAAAGAAATTGAAAATAAAGTTAAATTTATCGTTTCTAAACAAATAGAAAGATTACAGATAGTTTCTAAAGAGGAATATGAGATACAATCAGAAATTCTATCAAATATCGTTAAAAAAGTTTCAAATATGGAGAAAAGAATCAGAGATTTAGAGAGGAAAGATTTAAAAAATTCAAAAATCAAAAAAAAATAAATTATCCCTTTTCATTTAAATGAATTTAACTTGTATTTGATACATTTAAAAAATCTCCAGAAAATGATAGGATTTCAGAAATGGATCGACAATCGATAGAAGATTTTCCTATAAGAAGTCCGTCAATATCTTTTTCTCTTATAAACTTTTGAAAGTTCATGCTATCTACCGATCCTCCATAAATTATGGACAACTTCTCTTCTTTAATGTTTAGACGATCATGTACGTACTTCTTGATAAAATTCGAAGTTCTTTGAATTGAGTTAGAATCCGCCACTTTTCCTGTTCCTATAGACCAAATTGGTTCGTAAGCAATCACGATTTCTTCAAAACAATTTTTTTTCATAACATCAATGATCGGTTTAACTTGATCGATCAAAACTGATTCAGTTTTCTTTAATTCTTTCTCTTCTAGAGACTCTCCTATGCATGATATCGGTATTATATTTTCTTTTTGCAATGAAAGAATTTTTCTTTTGATCATTCGATCATTCTCCTGATGATATTTTCTTCTTTCAGAATGTCCTATAATTGTATACTTTACTCCTACATCTCTTAACATAGAAGAAGAAACTTCTCCAGTGTATGGTCCATCTGAATGAATATCAACGTTTTGCGCTCCAAGAAATATATTTGAATATTTTTTCATGATTTCTTTCATCTTGATTAGATACGGAAAAGGAGGAGCGAGTATCAAATCATACTTACTGGATTTCAGAGTTTCTGTCTTTAAATTTTTAAAAAATTTTTCAATCATAGAAAAACTTCCATTTAATTTCCAATTTCCCACAATAATCTTTCTTTTCATTTTAAATATTTTATGTCTAGTTTAATTATAAAAATTTTAATGTTCGATCATCTTCTTAAAAAGCACTTTAGAACTTCATTAAGAAGATCCTTACTTGATTCGATATCTCTCTTGGAGTGCAGAGTTACCAGTATTGTTCAAAGGTAATATGATTTATAAATTCATTTGAACATTTTTTCAAATTCTTTTCTTTTTCTAATATTTTTATGGTATCCTTTATCATTTCTGGATTTCCGCATATCATAACATGACTATCTTTAGGATCTAGATTAACTTCCGTAAAATTTTCCAGATTTCCATTTTGTATTAAATAAGGAATTCTTCCGAACAACATATCTTGAACCTTTTCTCTACTAACTACCGTACATAAGATTAACTTTCCTGAATATTCCTTTTCTAATTGTTTCATCAAAGATAAGTAGTTGAGATCTTTTGAATAACGAACAGCATGGACCAATACAATCTTATTGAATCTTTCCAATCCATTTTTGAATCGTAATATAGATAAAAAGGGTCCTATAGCAGTTCCTGTAGATAACATCCAAAGTACTTTACGATCTGGAATTTTTTGTAATGTTAAGTTACCAATGGATTTTTTTCGAACATATATTGCATCTCCTATCTTCAGATTGAATAACTCTTTGCTTAATCCAATCGATTGAGTATTGACCAGATAAAATTCCAGATTTTTAGAATTAGGAGGATTGACATATGAGTACGGTTTTTGAATAAATTTTCCATTAACTAACAATGCTAATTTTGTAAATTGTCCTGCTATAAATGGATCAACCGAAGCTTCAATAGATAAGGAAAATAAAAAATTTTCCCAAGAATTTTTTTCAGTGATTTTTCCAATAGACCAACTTTTCATATTAATTTCTTTTAAAGAGTTATTCATATATTTTTATTTTCTTAAATAGATTTTTCGATCTCTTTCAAGTCCAAGTTCGTGTGATTTTCTAAATATTTAGAATTTGAATCTCATTTACGAAAATTCAATTATAATTAACTTTTACCTTCAAGTATGATTTTTTTTAAATCGAATAGAATAGAAGAAACTTTTTTCCATCTTGAGTATTTGAGATATCCATCTTTTGAACTTATACTTGGTAAAAAAGTTTCATATTTGCTGACTTTTTTACGGATTTCTTGTATATCTCTCCAAAATCCTATTGTAATTCCCGATAATAATGCAGTTCCTAAAATGGAATTTTCCTTAAATTTTGATCGTTTGACAGATATTCCTAATATATCTGACTGAAATTGTATTAAAAGATCGTTGGAAGATGCATTTCCGTCTACTTTAAGTTCTTTAATGTATAATTTATTTTTCTCTATTTCTTTTTTCATATCTTCCAAAACATCCATATTTTGAAATGAGATTGATTCCAAAATTGCTCGAATGATATGAAGCTTGTTAGAATGCATTGTAATACCAACTATCGATCCCTTTAAAAAAGGGTTCCAACTGTCGATTTTTGAATGAGATAAAGATAAGAATCTGTCAGGAACAAAATATATTCCTTCGCTACTATTTACTTGTTTTAATTTGATAGAAGCATCTTCTGTGGAACAAATGATTCCAATGCGATCTTTTAACCACTGAACAGAAGCTCCTCCGAATGGTACAGTTCCTTCTAAAGCATAGTAACTTTCTCCCTTAGGCCCACAAGAAATGGTGGTTAACAGCTCATTTTTAGGAACAAAAAATTTCTTTTCAATGCTCATCAAAGAAAAACATCCGGTTCCATATGTACTTTTTATTGATCCGAAAGAAAAACATAGATTTCCGTATAAAGAAGATTGCTGATCTCCCATGACACTAGATATTGGTATTCTCTTTTTCTGATGAGGAAATAGTACAACTTTTGCAAATATTTTAGAGGAAGAGCATACGATAGGAAGCATGATTTTTGGGATTTCTAAAGCTTTGAGTATCTTTTGATCCCAATCTAATCTACGAATGTTAAATAACATCGTTCTAGAAGCGTTAGTATAATCAGTCATATGAAGTTTTCCTTTGGTCATCTTCCAGATCAACCAAGAATCTACTGTTCCAAACAATAATTCTCCCATTTCCGCCCTTTCTTTCGCCCCTTCAACTCTATCCAATATCCATCTTAACTTCGTTCCAGAAAAATATGGATCTATCTTTAATCCTGTATTCTCTCGAATATAAGTGCTCAATTTTTTATTTTCTTCTAATTGATTACAAAACTTTTCTGTTCTCCTACATAACCAAGATATAGCGTTATAGATAGGTTTTCCAGTATTTTTTTCCCAAATAATAGTTGTTTCTCTTTGATTAGCAATTCCTATCCCTACTATCTGATCAAAATTTATTCGAGATTCCTGAACTACTTCAAGAATAGTTTCATATTGTGTATTCCATATTTCTTCAGGATCATTTTCTATCCATCCTTTCTCTGGGTAAATTTGAGATATCGAACGCTTTGAAAAAGATAATAAGTTGACTGAATGGTCAAATATAGCACTCTTTGAAGATGTGGTACCTTGATCTAATGCTAAAATGTATTTTTTAACTTTTTTCATTTCATGATCTCCGTTCTCAAAAAGTATCTGGAGACATTTTTATAAGCTTTTAAGAAATTGATTTTTTTCAACGCAGAGTTATGTGTTCTAAAAGTCAAAAAAGAAATTGATTCTCAATCGGGTTTTCAGGAAAGTTCTACTCTCCGTTAGTCCAAAAGAAGAACAGATTTTTTATGAAATTCATACGAATCATCTTATTTGAATTCTAAAAAAGTTTGAACTATCTTCTAATTATTCAATAAAACATTTGACATACGGACTATAAAATAAATCGACTTAAATCTTCGTTAGAAACTAGTTCATCAAGATGAGAAGAGACATAATTAGAATCGATTATGATAGTTTCTCCACTTCTTTCATCAGCAGAAAATGAAAGATCCTCCATCAATCTTTCAAGTATAGTATGTAATCTTCTAGATCCAATGTTTTCTGTTTTTTCATTTACTTTCCAAGCAACTTCAGCAATTTTACTAATTCCATCTTGAGTAAACTCAATGTTCAGCCCTTCCGTAAGCATCAGCTCTTTATATTGCATTGTTAGAGAAGCATTTGGTTCAGTGAGTATTCTTTTAAAATCATTTGCTGTTAGAGCTTGTAGTTCAACTCTAATCGGAAGTCTTCCTTGAAGCTCTGGTATCAGATCAGAAGGACTGGAAACTTGAAAAGCTCCCGAAGCTATAAATAATATATGATCCGTCTTAACCATCCCATGCTTAGTAGATACTGTACAACCCTCTACTAATGGAAGAAGATCTCTTTGTACTCCTTCTCTTGAAACATCTGAATTGGTAGAATGTCCTTTTCGACAGATTTTATCAATTTCATCGATAAAAACTATTCCGTTTTGTTCAACAGTATCGATGGCTTTCTGTTTCAGTTCTTCTGGATTTACTAATCTAGCAGCTTCTTCCTTTAAAACTCTGAAAGCCTGTTTTACTTTCATTTTTTTTGATTTCTGCTTTTGTCCAGCAAGATTTTGAAACATCGATTGAAGCTGACTCGTCATTTCTTCCATTCCAGGTGGAGCCATAATCTCTATTCCCATGGGAGATGCAGAAACTTCAATTTCTATCTCTTTATCATCTAACTCTCCATTTCTCAACTTCCTTCTCAAGGATTGTCTTGTAAAGTTCTTAAGATCATTTTCCTTTTGGTCACCCCACGAACTTTTATTTTTGATGATATGAGTTGAAAGGATATCTAATATCTTTTCTTCTGCTACCTCTTCTGCTCGATTTTTGTTTTTTTCTATTGATTGTAAATGAATCATTTTTACTGCAGCATCTGTTAAATCTCGAATAATGGAGTCTACTTCTTTCCCTACGTAACCAACCTCTGTAAATTTAGTTGCTTCAACTTTTATAAAGGGTGCTTTTGCTAGTTTAGCCAATCTACGAGCAATTTCCGTTTTTCCCACTCCAGTAGGTCCTATCATAAGTATATTCTTCGGAGTAATTTCTTGACGAAGACTCTCATTAAGTTGCATTCGACGCCAACGATTACGTAACGCAATAGCAACAGAACGTTTTGCTTTTTCTTGTCCAATAATATAATTGTCTAATTCACTTACAATTTCTCGAGGCGTCATCTCAGACATGTCTTTAATCCTCATGAGTTTGAAGAAATTTCTTCAAAGTTAAAGTTATGATTTGTATATATACAGATTTCACTTGCAATTTTTAAAGCTTTTTCTGTGATATCTCTTGCACTCATTTGCGTATTTTCCAACATGGCTTTAGCTGCTGCTTTTCCATACGGTCCTCCTGAACCAATTGCAATCAAACTACTTTCGGGTTGAATAACATCTCCATTACCTGTAATGATGAGTGAATTCGTTCGATCAGCGACTGCTAGAATGGCTTCTAACCTTCTTAACATGCGATCCGTTCTCCATTCTTTAGTGAGCTCGACTGCTGCTTTTACTAAATGTCCTTGACAAATCTCTATTTTTTTTTCAAAAAGATCAAATAGAGCAAAGGCATCGGCAGTTCCTCCTGCAAAACCGGCGATTACTCTTTCATGATATAGACGTCTTATCTTTTTAACATTGCCTTTAATTATTGTGTTTCCCATAGTAGCTTGGCCGTCTCCTCCAATAACAACACTTCCGCTACGACGAACACTGATAATTGTGGTCATAACATTTGATCCTATATAATATTTTTAATGATGAAGTTCTCTATTCATTCTAAGTGGTTTTTGAAATGATATGATAAATCTAGGATAATTTTTTAATTAAATAGATTTGGAACGTCCATCTCATCTGATTGAAACTCTTAGGTTCATTCGATTAATTATTTCCTAGAACTTTTTTAATACGTTGTATTTTAAAAAACGAACTAAATAAAGATTGATAAAATTCCTTAATCAATTTCAGTACGCTTTACATTTTCATATTATATCCTAAATTCGGATTAATAATGGATATATATAATTTACTCAATGATAGATAATTTGTACTATTCAACAATATTTTTCTCATCCGCAGTAAGTATCTTCATAAATATAACAAATAATCTTTGAGAAGATTAATGTTCGATAGGATCTACGTCAATATTCCAACGAACCTGTTTTCTTTCTGGAACCTTTTGGATTTTTTGAGTTAGATTAGATAGTAAAAAGTTCAAAAAGCTTTTAGAATCGTGTTGTATGAGGAGTAGCCATCGAAACAATCCCCTTTTTTTCGGTTTTACAGAGGGTATTGGATCGCTTAAATACAATCTTTTATCTTTAGTATGTTTTAAGATGATCTTCTTAACTTTCTTTAAAAAAATTAAAGAAAATGATCCTTGAAGATCTTCTGATCGAATAATTACATGATTGCTATAAGGTGGTAAAAGAAATTCTTTTCTTTCTTTTAAGATTTCTAAAGCAAATTCATTATATCCTTTTCTTAATAAAGAAGATAATACTGGATGTTTCGGATGATAGGTTTGTAGTATCACTTCTCCTTTCTTTTCAGATCTTCCCGCTCTTCCAGATACTTGAGTGAATAGCTGGGCGAATTTTTCTGAAGCTCTATAATCGTTAGAAAAAAATACACCATCGATATCCATTAAAGCTACTAATGTAACATTTGGAAAATGATGTCCTTTAGCTAGCATTTGTGTTCCAATTAAAATTCTTGCTTTTTTTTCTCTTATCAGAGAGAGTTTCTGTTGTAGAAGTTTTGTATTTTTTATTGTATCTTTGTCAATTCGCGAAACTGGTATGTTTGGAAAAATTTGACGTATTTTTTCTTCTAATTTTTCAGTTCCAAAACCTAATGAAATCAAACGATTAGAACTACAATTACTGCACTGTATTGGTATCGGAAGTTGTTGATTGCAATAGTGGCATTCTATTTTTTTTTTATTTCGATGTAATGTGTAATAATGATCACACCTTAAACATTCCGAAACATATCCACATTTGTGACAAATCAATATTGGAGAATATCCTCTTCGATTTAAAAAAAGCATGACTTGATTATTTTGAGAAATGTGATATTTAATATTTTGAATCAATGAACGAGATAAATTGCATATCAGAGGTTTTCCTTTCAAATCATGAACGTAATGTGAAGGCAAAATTCCTTTAGGTCTCTTAGTTAAATCTATTCTTCTATATTTTCCTATTTCAACATTAAATAAACTTTCTAAAGATGGAGTGGCAGTTCCCATAATGATTGGAATTTTCTCTTTTTTGGCTCTCCAAATAGCCATATTTCTTGCATGATAACACCATCCATTTTGCTGCTTATATGAATTATCATGTTCTTCGTCTACTATGATTAACCCTAAATCTTTAAAATTTGTAAACAATGCAGATCTCGTTCCAATCACAATGGCATTTTCTCCATTTTTAGATCTTTCCCAAATGAAAAACTTTTCTCGATTGTTTAATGATGAGTGCAATACTTCAATTGGAACATTAAATCTTTCATTGAATCTTTTTGTAGTTTGAGGTGTCAAACTAATCTCTGGGACTAACATTAGGGTTTGTTTCCCCAAAATTAGTGTGTTTTCTATTAATCTCAGATATACTTCTGTCTTTCCAGATCCAGTAATTCCAACCAATAACCAAGGAATAAACTTTTTATCTTCTAAAATCCTTTCGATGATTCTTGATTGTTCCAAACTTAATTTGGGTTTTTTGTTGGATACTTTAACATTGTTTTTCCAATCTTTTTTATTTTTTAAATTTTTAGAGATTCGAATTAACTTTTTTTTTTTAAAGATCTAAGAGAATGCATACTTATGGAAAGCTGTTTAATTTTCTCTGAGCTGATAGAATGTTCAATTTGAAATATCGTTAGCGCTCTTTCCTGATTTGGATATTTTTTTAATTGATCTGTTTTAAATATCATTCCTTCGTTAGTAATTTTCCATTCAAATGATATTTTTATTGGAAATGACTTCTCTTTTCTCAATATATTGGGTAACGCATTGAATAAAACTGATCCTATAGGATAATGATAATATTGAGAGGCTAAATATAAAAATGCCCACATACTGTCTGAAAATAATGGCTCATAATCCAATATCTTTTGAACCAATTTTAATTTTTCATATTGCACATCATTTTTTTGTTTGTAAGACCATACAATTCCTATCACGTTTCTCTTTTTAATCGGAACCAACACTCTACACCCTTTCTTCGGAAGATTCATATCATTAGGTAAAAGATATTCGAGAGGAAAAGTAACTGATTTGTAAAAAACTACTTGAATAATGGTAATCATATTTTCTCCATTAAACATACATTTTTTATAAATTCGATAATTTTATTAAAAAATTAAAACAAATATATTTCAACCATTTCTAAAAAGTGATAGTATGAAAAATTAGAAAGAATAAATTATATAAGAACTTATTTAAAAAAATGAAAAAGAAAATTCATCCTAAATCCTATAAGATAGTCGCTCATTGTTCTTGCGGAAATAAGATATCTTTTTATTCTATCATTGATTCTGACATTTATTTAGACGTATGTAATAAGTGTCATTCTTTTTACACCGGAAAACAACGAACACTTATTTCTGGAAGCAGATCAGAAAGATTTAAGAATAAATTCGATGTTTCTGAAAATGTGCTCTTATAGTCTCTTTTTAGAAAATTAATAGCAGGTTATTGATTAAATTTTTCTAACTCATGACATTAATCTTTTAATCATTCTTTTAATTCTTTCAGAAAGAATTTTAAATTTTTTCACAATATAAAATTGTGTTCCATTTAATTTAGATTTTTAAGGCTTTTTTTATTATGATCGTTTTTTGCGAAAAAGATATTTTCGTAAAAATCATTTGATTTAATACAAACTTTAGAGATAGAACTTTATTTTTTATAGAAAAATTATTCTGAAAGTATATTTAAGTGTATTTCGAATTTTTGAATTCTATTGAAGATTAACTTCTTCGGTCTATCTAGTAATAGTACATTTTGATAATTAAGATATATTTTTCTTTTTTAGAAAAATTTTTAATTGGAACATAAATTTTATTTTTTAAAAAACGATTTTATGAAGAAATTTTTACTTTGTTTAAATCTATAATTTAAAAAGTAGATACTATAAATTCATATTGTATGTTTACCTTTCGTTAGCTTCTTCTCTATTTTGAATCTTTTGATTAAATTTATTTAATAAAATTTGAAGTATCATCTTATGAAAAAGGACTACTTTGATAAACAATCTATGATAACTTACTTTTTCTAAAATGCCTTGATAGATAACTCTTTTAAGTTTATTTTTCATCTTTCTAAAAACGTTTAATTTACATATCTTATGAAATCTGATCTCATATTGATTATTCGAGGAATAAGATAACTTATCACTGTGGAATTTTCTTTCATAACTCGATTGAACGAAATCAAAACGATTATTTCCGAAATTGTTATATTTTGTGAGATAGTGATTAGTAGAATACGTTTTTTCTCCTTTTCGGATTCTGATAATATTGAATTGAGGAGATTGAATACGATTGTTTGGAACGATAATGATTTTTATATTACTTTTTTTACGCTCAATATCATTAATAAAATTTCTTTTTTTATTAAGTATGTAGGAAGCTATTTGTATCGGAACAATGGCATGTACTTCATATGTATTGTCTTTAAAAACTTCTTCTTCGATGATCCTAAGGATAGACAAAGAAAGAGATTCATCATCTCTGATAGTTCCAGACCCATCGCAACGTGGACAGACATAATAATTAGATTCGCATAGAGAAGAAGTCAATCTCTGTCTAGACATCTCTAATAACCCAAAACGAGATATTCTAGAACATTGAACTTTGGCTCTATCTTGACGAACAGCTTCTCGAATTTTGTTTTCTATTTCTCTTTGATGACTCTGAATCGACATATCTATAAAATCGATTACTATTAATCCCCCGAGATCACGAAGACGTAACTGTCTCGTAATTTCTTCGACTGCTTCCAGATTTGTATTAAATGCAGTTTCTTCGATATCTGTACATCTAGTAGAACGAGCGGAATTAATATCAATTGCCGTTAAAGCTTCTGTTGTATCTATTACAATCGATCCTCCAGATGGCAAACGAACTTTTCTTTGAAAAGCTGACTCTATTTGAGATTCAATTTGGTAATGACTAAATATAGGTATTTTTCCACTATAATGTTTTATCTTATTTAAAAAATCTTTTCTTCCTATTGACTCAATATGGTTTTTAACCATTTCTATGGTATCGAATTCATCGATGATGATCTCTTGAATATCAGGTTGAAAATAATCTCGAATAGATCTTATTATAATATTACTTTCTTGATGAATCAGAAATGGGGCATTCTTGCTCAGAGAAGCTTTTTTAATAGCTTCCCAATGATTTAGTCTGTACTGAAGATCTTGTTGCAAAACTTTAACTGATTTTCCCAAGCCAGCTGTTCGAATAATTAAACCCATACCGTTTGGAACGTTGAGAAACGGCAAAATTTCTTTTATTTCTGCCCGATCTTCTCCTTCTATTCTTCTAGATATTCCTCCAGCTTTTGGATTGTTTGGCATCAATACAAGGTAACATCCGGCTAAGCTTATGAAAGTTGTCAAAGAAGCTCCTTTATGACCTCTCTCTTCTTTATTGATTTGAATGATAATTTCTTGTCCTTCTTTCAAAATTTCTTTTATATTAGGTTTGGAATTTGCCTTAAATTGATTTGAAAAGTATTCCTTAGAAATTTCTTTGATTGGTAAAAATCCATGTTTCATCGATCCATAGTTTACAAATGCTGCTCCTAAGCTTGGCTCAATTCTAATTACTTTTCCTTTATATATGTTTGATTTTTTTTTTTCACGTCTAATAGTTTCTATATTTAAATCATAAAGACGTTGACCTTCGACAATAGCGACACGAAGCTCTTCCTTTTGAACAGCGTTAATTAACATTCTTTTCATAGTCAAACTCTTTTAAAAAATTCGAAAACTATTAAATTGTTTTTTAAATTGCTATACTTTCTGGACTTTATTTTAAGAGAGCAGAAAAAAATACTTAAAAATTGATAATCGTATTTTATGATGAAACAACTCTTTATTCGAGCTCATTTTTAAAAGAACAGTTTTTCGATTTTATACAATCAAAAGGTTTACTCTTAAATTTATTTACGTGTTTCTAAAAAAATCATATATTTAACTGTTTGAAAAGGTATAATTTTATTTTAATTAATGTCTCATCTTTTCCAAACAAAACATTAACTTTTTTAATCTAAATTTTCTTATGTTTGTAATATCTTTGTAAGAAGAGAGATTTATGAAATTATATTCGAAAAATTATAAAAATATAAAGAAATTCAATCTAATTTTTGTGGATGAAAACAGTTTATTTCAAAGAATAGATAACTTTTTAATTAAAAGACTTAAACGTGTTCCGAAAAGATTGATCTATCGTTTGATTCGAATAGGAAAAATAAGAGTTGATGATTCTAAAGTGAATCCAAGTTATAGAGTTCAAAAGGAAGATTTAATTAAAATACCGATCTCTCTCTCTTACAGTCAAGATAAATCTATTTCGATTCAAAGAAAAAATTTCTATTGGATTAAAAAAAGGATTCTCTATGAAGATTCCGAAATTTTAGTTTTAAACAAACCTTCTGGAATTGCAGTACATTCAGGAAGTAAATTTTCCTTCGGTATCATAGAAATTTTAAGAGAAGTCTATTTTCAATCGAAATATTTGGAGTTAATTCATAGAATAGATAAAGAAACATCTGGAATATTGTTGATAGCTAAGTCAAGAAATATACTTCAACTCATTCAAAAACAGTTCTGTTCTCAGAAGATCTTCAAAAAGTATATTGTTTTGGTACATGGGGTTTGGCCATCTAAAATTAAAAGAATTTCGTGTTTTTTAGAAAAAAAAATTTCTCAAAAAAAAGAAAAAAAAATAGAGATTAAAAAAAATGGGAGAATGTCAGAAACGTTATTTCAGATCAAAGAAAGATTTGCATCTTTTACATTAATGCTAGCAACTCCAATTACTGGAAGAAAACATCAAATTAGATTACATACAAAAAAAATTAACCATCCAATTGTACTAGATAAAAGATACGGAAATCGAAAATTAGATAGAAACTTAAAAGAATCCGGATTAAAAAGATTATTTCTTCATTCTTCCTCAATTACAATGAATCATCCTAAAAAATTAATAAATTTAACATTCGTTTCTCCAATCGACAAAAATTTAAATGGATGTTTAAATTGGTTGAGAAAAAACGATTGTGTTCGTGGAGATTCTTCTTCTGAATAACGACTAATTTAATTTTTGTTTTTCTCAGAAAAATTTGGTTTAATAAAATTTCTTCATTTTCAGAAATTATTTTAATGACAATGTTTTATCATAGAAATATGTTCAAAATTTTAATTTTGAATACTTATTTTTTTATGTTTATTAAATTTATTTTTGGATAAATTTGAATTTAGTTTGATACTTGAAATTCTCTGAGAGAAAAAATCTTGAAATTTCTTGATTATTTTAAAGTTTTTGTAATAATCGCTTAAAATAATTAACCTATAATATTTTACAAGGTAAAAAAAATGGCTGTTCAGCAGAATAAAAAAACGAGATCTAAAAGAAATATGCGTAGATCTCATGATTTTGTAAAGATTCCGTTATTGTCACTAGATAAAACTACCAAAAAAGTTCATATACGTCATCATATGACAAAAGATGGTTTTTATCGAGGAAAAAAAATATTTTGATCTTTTGATTTTTTAATTTATCTTAAATCGACTATTATATTATCATCCTCGGTTTTTAATAATTTAATCTTTAAAAAAACTTTTTTCGATCAGAAAGAGAGATACATTCAAATTTGATCCAATATTTCTGAGAAATTTTTTCAAAAATTCTTTCCTTTTTTTATATTTCTATAGAAAGTACTTCTTTTAAAAATAAAAAATTTTTCTTTAGGTCTTTCTGAGATATAAAGAAAACCTTTTATTTTTTTAGTGGAGATATTTTCTTCTTATATTTTAAAGCAGCTGGTATACTAAGTAGATTTTTAAATTTTTTATAAATATATGGATCTGCTCTTCGCAATTTTTTAATTAATGATGAAATAGACTTTATATGTATTTTTCTATAATTCTCAATTCCTTAATCTATTGGAGAATTTCTATTAGCCGATTTTTTATACATTAATATTATTAAAGTAAGGTACGAATGTAATTTTCTTTTCATCGTTATGAAATTTCCAACATCTAATTTTGTTATCTAAAAATGATTTGATCAAAATGTATACAAAAATATTGGGAACTGGAAGCTATTTTCCAAAAGAAATCAGAACAAACGAACATTTAGAAAAAATCATTAGTATTACAGACGAATGGATAGTTTCGAGGACAGGTATCAAAGAAAGAAGAATTGCTGATCAACAAGAAAATGTTTGTACAATGGGAGCTGAAGCTGCGAAAAAAGCTTTAGAAATGGCTAACATCGAAGTTAACAAGATCGATTTAATCATAGTAGCAACCACATCTTCCACTTATGCTTTTCCAAGTACAGCTTGTCGTATCCAAAGAATACTGGGAGTAAAATGTTGTGCAGCTTTTGATGTTTCAGCAGCTTGTGCGGGATTTTCCTATGCTTTAAGTATATGTGATCAATATATTAGAAATGGAACTGCTAGTACAGCTTTGATTATCGGATCTGATATGTTATCAAAATCTTTGAACCCGAAAGATAAAAATACTATGATTTTGTTTGGAGATGGCGCAGGAGCGATAGTAGTTGTAGTGTCGAAAAAACCAGGAATTTTATCCACTCATTTATGTTCTGATGGCAGATTTGAAGATTTTCTGATGCTCGAAAGACAAGAATACAAAAAAGAACATTCTCCTTCCTACATAAAGATGGAGGGAAACGAAGTTTTTAAGATTGCAGTTAAAAAATTAACTGAAATTTTAGAAAAGACTTTGAAAAAAAATGGATTAGATAGAAATCGGTTGGATTGGTTAGTTCCTCATCAATCCAATTTAAGAATTATTCAAGCGATTTCTAAAAAATTAAAGATATCTATGAAAAAGATAATTGTTACTCTAGATAAATATGGAAATACTTCTGCAGCTTCTGTTCCGACTGCTTTAGATCAAGCTGTAAGAGATGGAAGGATCAAAAAAGGACAAAAGATACTATTAGAATCGTTTGGAGGAGGATTTGTATGGGGATCGGCATTGGTAATTTTTTAGACGAAAGAAATTCAATTCGTTTTTCTATGATATTTCCAGGACAGGGGTCTCAATCAGTCGGTATGCTTTCTGAACTATCGAGGGAACATTCGGAAGTTCAAAGAACTTTTTCAGAATCTTCTGATATATTGGGATATGATCTTTGGAGAATAGTACAAAAAGATTCTGAAGAAAAATTGAAAAAAACCAGTATAACTCAACCCGCTATTCTTTCTGCTTCTATCTCTATTCTTAGGGTCTGGAAAAAAATAGGAGGAAGAATGCCGGGAATTATGGCAGGACATAGTCTGGGAGAATACTCTGCTTTAGTTGGATCAGAAGTGATTAATTTTGAAACTGCTGTTCGATTAGTCGAACTGAGAGGAAAATTAATGGAAGAATCTGTTCAAAATAAAATAGGAGAAATGTATGCAATTATAGGTTTAGATGAGAGTGTTGTGTCTAGTTTATGTCGAGATATTAGTCGAGATTGTGCAGAAATAGTATCAATTTCCAGTTTTAACTCTGATAGACAAGTTGTCATATCGGGTCAAATAAAATCGATTAGAAAAGTAGTGGATTTATGTAAAAAGTTGGGTGCTAATCTAGTTCGTAAACTTCCAGTAAGCGTTCCATCGCATTGTATGTTGATGAAACCAGCAGCAAAAAAATTAAAGAAGTTTATCGAAAAAATACATTTCAAAACACCTAAGATTGAAGTAATCAATAACGTTAATGCAAAAATTGAACATTCTTCTAATAAAATTAAAGAGTCTTTGATTAAACAAATGTATAGTCCTGTAAAATGGACAAAAGTGATAGATCTAATTAGTAGAAAAGGATACATTTATTTTTTAGAGATTGGTCCTGGTTCTGTTTTAACGAAACTGAATCGAAGAATTTTCGGAAGATCTAGTTCATTTGAAGTGAATGACTTAGAATCTATGAGAATTGCTTTAATCAAGGTAAATGGTGGATGATATGAGTTTTAAAGATAAATTAGTTCTAGTGACAGGGGCTAGTAATGGTATCGGGATGGAAATATCTAAGTTGTTCGCCAAAAATGAAGCAAATGTGATTGGTACATCAACAAGCATTAATGGAGTAAAAAAAATAGATAGTTATCTCAAAAATCGAGGAAAGGGATACATCTTAAATGTTTTAGATAAAGAGTCTATCCAAAAGTTTTTTTTTCAAGTTGAGCAGGATTTTGGAGAAGTGGATATACTAATTAATAATATTGGAATTGTAAAAGATAATTTATTAGTTAGAATGAAAAGAAAAGATTGGGAAGAAGTTATTAAAGTGAATTTAACCTCAATTTTTATTATCTCTAAAAATGTGATTAAATCCATGATGAAAAAACGGTATGGTAGAATCATTTCAATTGGATCTGTGGTTGGAATGAAAGGAAATCTTGGACAAACTAACTACTCCTCTTCGAAATCTGGAATAATTGGTTTCAGTAAATCTCTTGCTATGGAAGTTGCTAAATATGGAATTACAGTAAATGTGGTTTCTCCTGGATTCATTGATACTAGAATGACGAAGTTTCTGGATGATAAAAGAAAAAGAAAGATATTATCTCATATTCCTATAGGTCGTTTCGGAAGCCCCAAAGAAATAGCAAGTGTTGTGGTTTTTCTAGCGTCTGAAGATGCTTCCTATATAACTGGAGAAACAGTGAATGTTAACGGTGGAATTATGATGATATAGTCAAGGCTGAAAAAGTTCTTTTTTAGAATGGACATATTGGATTTATTATCGTTTTTTTGAATAAACTAAATGGGAAATACATACTATGAATGTTACAATTGAAGAAAGGGTGAAGAAGATAATATCGGATCAACTCGGAGTAAAACTAGAAGACATACTGGACGATTCTTCTTTTGTAGAGGATCTCGGTGCTGATTCTTTGGATACGGTTGAATTGGTTATGGCATTAGAAGAGGAATTCGGTATAGAAATACCAGATGAAGAAGCTGAAAAAATTACAACAGTAAAGTTTGCAATGAAGTACATTCAGAATGAACTAGAGAAGAAAAATAAGAAAAATTTGGAAAATCTCTAATTGAAAGTTGAAATTTTTTAAAAAATTTTCATTTGTAGATCGGAAATCATTTGTTCGAAAATATTCGAATGAAACTCTATAAGAATTAAGATCTTTTTAAAATTCCTGTAAATTTTAAGAATTTTTATTTATAAACAGTAAAAGTGGATTCATATCTTTTAAAGATTAGTTTTAAACAAATTTTTTGAAAATTTTAATGTATTGGGTTAATGGAAAAAAAGATAATTTTGTATCCGTCGATGATCGATCGATACAATTCGGGGATGGAGTTTTTACAACCATAAGAATAATGAAAAGAAAGCCACTATTGATCGATGATCACTTAGAAAGATTGAAAGTTTCTTCTGAACAACTATTCATTAGTGGAACAAATTGGGAAATGGTTGAGAAAAACATACGAGATGCTGCATCGTTTAATTGTGATAATTTTGCAGTCATTAAAGTCATCCTCAGTAGAGGAAGAAGTGAGAGAGGATATTCAATAAGCAGTCTCTCTGAGAATTCTCCTACTTTAATCGTTTCTTTGACAAAATATTCAAAAGATTATAAAAAAAAGAGAATAAACGGAATAGATATAACTTTTAGTGATATTCGAATCAGCAGAAATCATAAGTTATCCAAGATCAAACATTTAAATAGGTTAGAGCAGATATTGATAAAAAGACAATCTGACTTGTATAAAGTAGATGAATGTATTGTTTTAGATACTTCGGGAAATTTGATAGGATGTTGTTCTTCTAATATTTTTTTTCGTATAAAAAATAAAGTATATACTCCTGATTTATTTTATGCAGGAATAGAAGGAATAATGAGAAAGAAGATCATTGATATCTTATATGAAACTGAATATCAAATTTTGTATACGGGAAATTTTCTTCGTGATCTTTTTTTTATTGATGAAATCATCGTTTCCAACTCTTTAATGCCGATTTTTTCAGTCAATCGCATTCTTCTTCATAATAAAAGAAGAGTGATATGGAAAAGCAGTTCTAGGAAGTTATTCAACTTTTTGCTTCCTCTAATTTTATAAAGTTCATTTTTTACATTTTTAGAAAATATTGTGTGTAGAATTTTTTCAAGATCTACTAAATTTTTATTTCATTCTACTTGAACGAACAGTTTTATAGAAGTTTTTAAGTAAACTGAATTTATTTTTTTAGAGTAACATCTCAATCCAGATTCAGAGATAATCACTTCTTAAAATTATCATTAAAGAAAAAAAATTTTTTTTGATCATTGTGTTTTCGAGGAATATTTTTTATTATCTAAAATTTTAATTATTTGGTTCTCATGATTTTATGAAGAGTTGTTCAAATTTTGGAAGATATATAGTTGTAGAAGGATTGGAAGGATCTGGAAAGACTACAATGATTGGTTTTGTTAAAAAGATGTTGATAAAAGAAGGTTTTGATATCTTGACTGTTAGAGAGCCTGGAGGAACTCCGATTTCAGAAAAAATTAGAAAGTTAATAAAGAAGAACTTTCCAGAAGAGAAATTTCTAGTTAAAACAGAATTATTTATGTTTTATGCAGCTCGAATACAGCTAATGGAAAACATTATACTACCCAATCTGAAATCTGGAAAATGGGTTATCGGAGATAGGAATTTTCTCTCTTCGTATGCTTATCAAGGTGGAAAATATGGAGTGAAAGATGATGAAATTGATAAAATAAATAAGATAGCAATAGGAAAATTTCAGCCAGATCTGATCATTTATCTTGATGTTTTTCCAGAAATAGGAATATCTAGAATTCATGAAAGAAAATCTTCTAAATTGGATAGAATAGAAAAAAGATCGTTAGATTTCTTTCATCAGGTTCGTAATCGATATTTAAATATAATAAAAAATCAAAAAGAATTTATGATAATCGATGCTAATCAAGATTTATCTTCAGTAAAGAGACTTTTTCAACATAAAATTTGTAGATGGATGAAAAGACTTTATCAGTGATAGGACTCTTATAATGAGATGGTATCCCTGGTTAAATCAAGATTATAAAAAAATAATTAGATTACTTAGTCGAAAAAAGAAATGTTTATCTATATTATTTCACTCAAATTCTGGATTGGGAAGCGATCTTTTAATATATGCAATATCTCGATGGATGATGTGTAGAAAACATTTTGGAATTATGATCTGTAACAAATGTAGAAATTGTAGAATGATGCTTTCTGGAGTGCATCCAGATTTCTACAGATTAAACACCTCAGAGAAAGGAAATTCTATAGGAGTTGAACAAATTCGTGAAATAAATAAAGTTCTGCATCATCATAGCAACTATAACTTTGTTAGAATAATATGGATAAGAAATATCCAGTATCTAACCAAAGAAGCGAGATATTCCTTAATAAAAACTTTGGAGAATTTTTCAGAAAAAAAAACCTATTTTTTTTTAGAATCTAGTCAAGCCATTTTTAATTTATCTTCTTTAAGAAGTAAATGTATTTTATATTCTTTAAAAGAACCTCGAAATGAAGTTGTAATAGATTGGTTAAATGAAAATTACAACTTTCCAAAAAAAAATATAGCAATAGCGACCAAATTATACTCTGGATCGCCTCTGAATATATTAAATCTTTTGGAAGATCAGAGATGGAAAAATAGAAAAAAGTTCTATTTTAATTTCGGTAAAAATGTAGTTTGTAGAGGTGATCTTTTAAGTTTTTTCCAAGAATTTAAGAAAAGGAGTGATATCGAAGAGAGAATATTTTTTTTAGTAGTTCTATTTTTGGACGTTATAAAATATCAGAAAGATTCTATCTTTTACTGTATCAATCAAGACGAATTTGATTTGATTAAATGTATCAGTAAGAAAATTTCTACGAAAAAATTGTTAAAAATTGTTGAAAACTTAGAAATTTTGAGAAAGAACTTAATGAGATCTTCTTTTATAAATTTGGATTTAAATATTATTATACAACTTTGTAATTTACAGATTTGTTTTAAAGAGAGTTAGGAAAAATCTATGTTTCTATCAGATTCACATTGTCATCTACAACATTACAGAAAAAATAATAGCACAAGCCATATCGATAAAATTATTTTGGAATCGGTAAATAATGATGTTTTTCATATGCTTTCAGTATCCACAAAACTAGATGATTTTGAAAGATTCAGAATTCGTTCAGATCTTAAAAAATATGTTTCTTTTTCGTGTGGAGTACATCCACTCATGATAGAGAACAATGAAAATTTTGATGAGATTTTAAGTATTTCTAGGGACAAAAAGTTTGTCGCAATAGGTGAAACAGGATTGGATTATCATAAGAATCTTTCTGATCGAAATATGATTTTACAGAAATCTTCTTTTTTAAAACATATAGAAATAGCTAAAACATTAAGAAAGCCTATTATAGTACATATGAGAAATTCTTTTAAAGATGTCTATCAAATTATTAGAGATGAAGGGATAGAATCATGTGGTGGCGTAATTCATTGTTTTACAGGAGATAAGAGTCAAATAAAACTTCTTTTAGATCTAGGACTATATATTTCTTTTTCTGGAATAGTTACATTTCAAAATTCTCATCATGTAAAGGAATCTGTAAAGTTTATTCCAATGGATAGATTGATGATAGAAACAGATTCTCCTTATCTTTCTCCTTATCCTTTGAGGGGGAAAATTAATAAACCTAGCAATTTAAAATACATAGCTCATTGCATATCAGACATCAGGAATATAGACATATCAATTTTTGCAGAACAGACTACAAAAAACTTTTTCAATCTATTTAAAAACATTAATTCAAATCAAACACTGAGATAATTTCATTATGAATGAAAGAACGATATTTCATGAAATAATTTCCGGAGAAGTGAATTCTAAGGTTGTATATCGAGATCATCTAGTCACTGCTTTTGAAGATATTCGACCTAAATCTCCAGTTCATATACTAATTGTTCCAAATAAATATATTAAAAATTTGAATTCTATTAAAGATACAGAAAACCAAAAAGTACTTTTGGGACATATGATATTCATTTGTTCTAAGATAGCAAAAATAAAAAAAATACAGGATACTGGATATCGTCTAGTAATGAATTGCAATAAAGACGCTGGTCAAGAAATCGACTATCTTCATATACATTTAGTAGGTGGTAAACCATTAGGAAGTTTTCTAGAAATGAAAAAGTAAGTTTAGTTTTTTTCAATTAAGATTCTATATTTTTTGAAATTTCTGAATTTTTAAGCGAATCTTGACGAACAAAAAGTATTCGATTCAAAAAGATATTATCTGGCAAGATAATCCAGTTGATTTTAGATTGTTTTTAAAGAATACTAATAATTTTCTGACGAAGTATATTTATCTTCTTATTTATGTTGTACTCTATTCAACGCTTAGAACATCAAAAATTTTTGATAAATTTAAAGAAATTACCTCAAATTCCTTCTAAAATCATTACATTACATCAAGCAAAAAACTTCAGAAAAATCGTCCTTGAAAAAATCAGTAACGCAGAAGAATGCATTTACATTCCAGTTCTTTATTTTGAGAAAGACGATTCTGGTAAAGAAATTATTGAAGCTCTTATCTTTTCTAAAAAAAGAAAACCAAACTTGGATATCAAGATTATGGTAGATTGGAATCGTGCAAAAAGAAATAGAATAGGGAACAAATATGAAGATATGACTAATCTTGATTGGTATCGTTTGATTTCGATTCGTCTTTCAAATCATAAGATTAATGTTTTTGGAATCCCGATTAGTATAACTGAAATTTTTGGAACCTTTCATTTGAAAGGTATCATCATTGATGACAGTGTAATCTATAGTGGGGCCAGTATTAGCAATATATATTTTCATAGAAAAAGAAAACATCGATATGATCGATATCATGTATTTTATAATCCCGATTTAGCTCAAACTATGAAAAATTTTCTTGACCAAGAAATCTTAAGATTTCCAGCTGTTCAAAGATACGATCTTCTTTTAAAAAACATCAAAATCAAAAAAAGACATGTTAACCGACTCCGAAAAAACTTAAAAAGATGTCATTATCAATTTCAAAAGACAGCTTCTGATGAAGAGCTCTCTGTTTGTCCAATCATAGGAATGGGTAAGAATAGTTCTTTAAATCGAGTTATATTGAGTTTAATAGGAAGCACAGACAAATACATGACTATTTGCACACCATATTTTAATTTTCCGATTGATATAATCAAGATGATTCAAAAATTGTTGGTTGTTGGAAAAAAAGTAGAAATCATTATTGGAGATAAAACGGCGAACGATTTTTATATTAATCCTAAAGAAAATTCCGTTGGATGGATTAATATCTTACCTTATCTATATGAAATCAATTTAAGAAACTTCGTTAAAATTTTACAGAGATTTATCGATAATCAACAGTTAAATGTTCGATGTTGGAAATATTCAAATCACAGCTTTCATCTAAAAGGAATATGGATAGATTCAACTTGGCAATTGATTACCGGAAACAACTTTAACCGAAGATCTTGGTATTTCGATTTAGAAAATGCAATACTAGTACATGATCCGACGAAAAAACGTTCTAATCAAATGAGAAAGGAGATGAATTGTATTCAAATGCATACTGTTCCTATTGTTCATTACGAACAAATTGAAAGTGTTTACCATTATCCTAGAAAGATCCAAAGAAGAATATATCGAATAAAAAACACCGGTATTGATCATCTTGTAAAGATGATCATGTAACCCATTGATGTGCTAGATTTCTTCACGGCTTTTAGTTTCGTCGACAACAGAGTGATCTTTCTTTGATTCCGAAATTTTTTTATTTTTGTTATGATAAGCGTATCCTGTACCAGCCGGTATCAACCTTCCTACTATCACATTTTCTTTCAAACCCCTCAAATCATCCTTTCTTCCAGCAATAGCTGCTTCTGTTAAAACTCTCGTAGTTTCTTGAAAGGAAGCTGCAGAGATGAAAGATTCTGTCGTTAAAGAAGCTTTTGTGATTCCTAAGAGATCTCTCCGATAAGTAGCTGGTTTTTTTTTAAAGGAAGATAACTGTTTATTTTTTTCTCGTATTCTTGTATATTCTACTTGTTCTCCTTCCAAAAAATTCGAGTCTCCTGCATCGATGACAGTCACTTTTCTTAACATCTGTCTTACTATAACCTCGATATGTTTATCGTTGATCTTCACTCCTTGTAACCGATAAACTTCTTGAACTTCTTCCGTAATGTATTTGGAAACTTCATGAGAACCTCTTAGACGTAGAATATCGTGGGGAGATTCTGGTCCTTCTGAAAGGATATCTCCTTTAGAAACAAAGTCTCCTTCAAGAATATTTAATTGTCTCCATTTTGGAATCATTTCTTCATGAACCGATTGATCTATATTGGAAGTAATGACTAGTCTACGCTTTCCCTTTGTCTCCCTTCCGAAAGAAATATATCCACTTATTTCTGCAAGAATAGCGGGTTCTTTAGGTTGTCTAGCTTCAAATAAATCAGCCACTCTTGGTAATCCTCCTGTAATATCTTTTGTTACAGTAGATTCTTGAGGAATTTTTGCTAAAATTTCTCCAGATTTTACGTAAGATCCTTCGTTGAACTGAATTATCGATCTGCCAGGTAAAAAATATTGTGCTGGAGAATCTGAAGAAGAGGTTAAGATGTTCTGACCTTTTTCATCTGTTATCTTTATAGTAGGTCTTAAATCTTTTGCTGAAGAAGATCTTTCCGAAGTTTCTAAAACGATGATTGAAGATATTCCGGTTAATTCGTCTGTTTGCTGAACAACGGATTGTCCTTCTATCACATCTTGAAACTGTATGATACCAGAAACCTCTGCTATGATCGGTATAGCATGGGGATCCCAATTAGCAATGATTTCTCCTTTTTCAACTGAATCTCCCTCGAATTTATTGAGATGTGAACCGTATGGTAATTTATGATTCTCTTTGATCCTTCCAAAATTATCCAAAACTCTAATTTCTGCATGTCGAGAAATCACAACAGAGACGTTTTGAAAACGAATACACTTGACGTTCTTCAACATTATTTTTCCGGAGTTACGAACTCTGATATTGGACTCAGATGCTACTCTCGATGCTGCTCCTCCTATATGAAAAGTCCGCATGGTCAATTGAGTTCCAGGTTCTCCGATAGATTGCGCTGCGATCACTCCAACTGCTTCTCCAATACTAATTAGATTTCCTCTTGCCAGATCTCTTCCGTAACAATAGGAGCAAACTCCGAAATGTGTTTCACAACAAATGACAGATCGAACTTTAATCGAATCAATTGCATAGAGCTCCAATTTATCACACCATTCCTCATCTAACAAAGTATTTCTAGGTATAAAAATAGATTCATCGGAGTTTGTTAATAATGAAATATCTTCTGCTGTCATTCTTCCTAAGATTTTTTCACTCAATCGATCTCCCACTTCTCCATCTTCCAACATAGAATTGAGCGTAATTCCTTCTCTAGTATGGCAATCTTTTTCAGTAATTACCAAATCTTGCGCAACATCTACCAATCTTCTAGTTAGATATCCTGAGTTTGCTGTTTTTAAAGCAGTATCAGCTAATCCCTTTCTTGCTCCATGTGTTGAAATAAAATACTGTAACACATTTAGTCCTTCCCTAAAGTTAGCGGTTATCGGAGTTTCAATAATCGATCCATCCGGTTTAGCCATCAACCCTCTCATACCAGCTAGTTGTCGTATTTGTGCAGCGGATCCTCTTGCACCAGAATCTGCCATCATAAATATGCTGTTGAACGAGGTTTGTTGCTCTTCTTGAAGGTTTTTGTTGATCACAATTTCTGTAGATAAATTCTCCATCATTGCCATAGCTACTCGTTCGTTAGCCACTGACCAAATATCGATAACTTTGTTATATCTTTCTCCGATAGTGACTAATCCAGATTGAAATTGTTCCTGAATTTCAGCTACTTCTTTTTCTGCTTCCGATATGATCTCGATCTTCTTTTTAGGTATTTCCATATCATCTATTCCTACGGAAGCTCCTGAACGTGCAGCATAATGAAATCCTGTATACATAACTTGATCTGCAAATTCGACAGTTTTTTTCAATCCTAATGTTCTATAACAAATGTTCAACATCGTAGAGATGGCTTTTTTTCCTAGAGGTCGGTTGATTAGATCGTAAGATAAACCCTCTGGAACTATCATCCAAAATATCGCTCTTCCAATAGTTGTATCGACGATTGTTTTCTTTCGATCAAAACTACCATCACGTTTTATTCTAGACTCCTCTATTCTAACTTTAACCCTGGCATTCAAAGAAGCCACATGAATTCTATATGCTTTCTCTGCCTCTTTTGGACTGGATAAAACCATTCCCTCTCCTTTTGCATTGATGCAATCTCTCGTCATATAATACAAACCTAGAACAACGTCCTGAGAAGGGACAATGATCGGTTCTCCACTAGCTGGAGATAAGATGTTCTTAGTAGACATCATTAATGATCGAGCTTCTGATTGAGCTTCAGATGTTAGAGGAACATGGACAGCCATTTGATCACCGTCGAAATCAGCATTATATGCAGCGCAAACAAGAGGGTGTAGTTGAATTGCTTTTCCTTCAATTAATATTGGCTCGAAAGCTTGAATTCCTAATCTATGCAATGTAGGAGCTCTGTTTAACATTACAGGATGCTTTTGAATTACATCATCCAAGACGTCCCAAACAATCGATTCTTCTCTTTCTACCATCTTTTTTGCTGCTTTGATAGTGCTCGCCAACCCCATCCTTTCTAATTTTCCGTATATAAAAGGTTTAAAAAGTTCCAGTGCCATCCTTTTTGGAAGACCACATTGATTCAATCTGAGATAAGGACCAACTGTGATCACGGATCTTCCAGAATAATCTACTCTCTTTCCAAGAAGATTTTGTCGAAACCTACCCTGCTTTCCTTTGATCATATCTGCAAGAGATTTCAGTGGTCTCTTATTAGATCCCGAGATCGCTCTTCCTCTTCTACCATTGTCCAAAAGAGCATCGACTGCTTCTTGTAACATCCTTTTCTCATTTCTAATAATGATCTCTGGAGCAGACAGATCTAACAATCTTTTCAAACGATTATTTCGATTGATTACTCTCCTATACAGATCATTCAAGTCGGAAGTAGCAAATCTGCCTCCTTCTAATGGAACCAAGGGTCTTAGATCTGGAGGTAATACTGGGAGAGCATCCAAGATCATCCATTCTGGTTTATTTCCGGAATGAATGAAAGATTCCATCAGTTTTATCCTTTTGGCAATTTTTTTTCGTTTAGTTTCAGAACTCGATCGATCTAGCTCTTTTCTTAGGTATTTACATTGAGATTTCAGATGAAGATTTTTTAAAAGTTTCTGTATAGACTCTGCTCCCATTCCAGCTGAAAATTCCTCTCCAAATTCTTCTAAAGAGTTTAAATATTGTTCTTCTGTCAATATTTGTCCGATTTTCAGATTTGTCGTACCTTCTTGTGTGACTACATAAGATTCAAAATAAAGAACCCTTTCGATATCTCTCAACGGAATGTCGAGAAGTAGACCAATTCTTGACGGAAGAGATTTCAGAAACCATATATGAGCTATAGGAGAAGATAGTTCAATGTGTCCCATTCTTTCTCTACGAACTTTAGATTGAGTCACTTCTACTCCGCATTTTTCACATATTACTCCACGGTGTTTCAGTCTCTTATATTTTCCACATAAACATTCATAATCTTTCACTGGTCCGAATATTCTAGAACAAAAAAGTCCATCTCTCTCTGGTTTAAAGGTTCGATAGTTAATGGTTTCCGGTTTCCTCACTTCACCGAAGGACCAAGATCGAATCGTGTCTGGAGAAGCTAGGGATATTTTAATCGTATCAAATTCTTCATTACGATCATGTGATTTCAAAAAATTTAGTATTTCTTTCATGTAGTAAAAACCTGTGATATTGATGTTGACATTGATTTGAAATTCTTAGTGATGAGTTTAAATATATCAACCGGTCAATCTATCGCTTCCTTTCCAATTCAATATTGATCCCTAGAGATCTGATCTCTTTCAACAAAACATTGAAAGAATCTGGCATTCCAGGTTCCATTTTATGTTCTCCGCTGACAATGTTCTTGTACATCTTTGTTCTTCCATTTACATCGTCAGATTTGACAGTTAACATTTCTTGCAACGTATGAGAAGCTCCATATGCTTCCAGAGCCCAAACTTCCATTTCTCCGAATCTCTGTCCTCCAAATTGTGCTTTTCCACCTAAAGGTTGTTGAGTTACTAAGCTATAAGAACCTGTCGATCTAGCATGCATTTTATCGTCGACTAAATGATTTAATTTCAACATATACATATATCCAACTGTCACTAATCTTTCAAATTTTTCTCCAGTACATCCATCAAATAGAACAATTTGTCCAGAGGTTGGAAGACCTGCCAAATTCAGCATTTTTTTGATCTCATCTTCTTTAGCTCCATCAAAAACTGGAGTTGACATTGGTAACCCATTTTTTAGATTGTTCGCTAGTTCTAATACTTCCTTATCAGAAAATTCATCAAGATTCACTCTTTGATAAGTTCCAATTCCAATATCATAAGCTTTTTGAATGAATTTTCTGAGTTTCTCTATTTTCTCTTTTCTACGAATCATCCGATCAATTTGATTCCCAACTCCCTTAGCTGCCATCCCCAAATGTGTCTCTAAGATCTGTCCGATGTTCATTCTAGAAGGTACTCCGAGAGGGTTGAGAACGATATCCACTGGATTTCCTTCTTGATCGTATGGCATGTCTTCTATCGGATTGATTTTCGATATCACTCCCTTGTTTCCATGACGACCAGCCATCTTATCTCCTGGTTGTATCTGTCGTTTTACAGCTAAATGCACTTTGACAATTTTTAAAACACCTGGTGATAAATCGTCTCCTTGAGTGATTTGATGACTTTTTTTGTTCAATTTCTCTTTAAATGTCTTTTGTAATTCGTAATATCTTCTTTGAAATTGGTTCAATGTTTTTTTGGCTTGATCATTCTTTAAGTCAATTTGAAATAATTTTCTTCCTTCTAAACTATCAATTTCTGATTTTTCCATTCCATTTCTAATTAGAAAATCGCGAACTTCACAGAATAGACAAGACTCAAGTATTTCGAGTTCTTCATGAAGATCTTTTTCCATCTCTTTCGTTCGAATCTTTTCTATTTCTAGAGTTCTTTTGTCTTTTTTCACTCCATCTCTTGTAAAGATTTGAACATCAATTACGGTTCCACAAGTTCCGTTTGGAACCCTCAAAGAGGAATCTTTCACATCAGATGCTTTTTCGCCAAATATGGCTCTTAGAAGTTTTTCTTCAGGAGTTAATTGAGTTTCTCCTTTTGGAGTCACCTTCCCAACTAATATTTCACCTCCAATTACCTCTGCTCCTATATAAACGATTCCTGACTCGTCTAACTTAGATAGAGCTGAAACTCCAACATTCGGAATATCAGCTGTAATTTCTTCTGGACCTAATTTAGTGTCCCTAGAGATGCAAGATAATTCTTGTATATGGATGGTTGTAAACCGATCTTTCTGAACGATTCTTTCTGATATTAAGATAGAGTCTTCGAAGTTATAACCATTCCATGGCATAAATGCGACTCTCATGTTTTGTCCTAATGCGAGCTCTCCCAGATCTGTAGATGGACCATCTGCTAAAATTTCTCCTGATTTGACTTTATCTCCTAAAGAAACACAAGGTACTTGATTGATACAGGTATTTTGGTTGGATCTAGAATATTTTATCAAGTCATATATATCAATTCCAAAATCATTTGAGAGAAGATCATGATGGTCAGTTTTTATTACTATCTTAGAAGAATCTACGTACTGTACTTTTCCAGATCTTTTAGCAATAATCGTTACTCCGGAATCTATTGCGACTACTCGTTCCATTCCTGTTCCAACCAAAGGTTTTTCCGATCTTAATGTAGGAACAGCTTGTCTTTGCATATTTGCACCCATGAGTGCACGGTTAGCATCATCATGTTCAAGAAAAGGAATCAAGGACGCACCAACAGATACAATTTGTTGTGTGGAAACATCCATATATTCTACTTGTTTTTTATTGAATAAATTAGATTCTCCTTTATTTCTACAAGTCACTAAATCTGTATAGAATGATCCGTCTTCGTTTAATATTGTATTTGCTTGAGCAATGATATGGTTTCCTTCTTCGATTGCAGAGAGGTAATGAATGTCATTGCTCACTATTCCGTTACGAACAACCCTATACGGAGTCTCTAAGAATCCATATTGATTGGTTCTAGCATATACAGAAAGTGAGTTGATCAATCCTATATTAGGTCCTTCTGGAGTTTCTATCGGACACATCCTTCCATAATGAGTTGGGTGAACATCTCTTACTTCAAATCCTGCTCTTTCTCGAGTCAAACCTCCTGGACCTAATGCTGAAATCCGTCTTTTATGAGTGATTTCTGATAATGGATTGTTTTGATCCATAAATTGAGAAAGTTGACTAGATCCGAAAAATTCCTTAACAGCAGCAGAAATTGGTTTTGCGTTGATCATATCTTGTGGAGATAAAGATTCTAAGTCTCCTAAAGATAGTCTTTCTTTGACAGCTCTTTCCACTCGGATCAATCCTAATCTGAATTGATTTTCAGCCATCTCTCCGATTGAACGTATTCTTCTATTTCCCAAATGATCGATATCGTCCACCTCTCCTTTTCCATCTCTGATATCGATCAATTTCCTGATTACATCGATAATGTCTTGTTGATCCAGAACGTTATTTCCCTGATCTCGTGATTTATTTAAAGAGAGATTGAACTTCATCCTTCCTACTGAAGATAGGTCATATCGATCTTCTGAAAAAAATAAGTTTTTGAATAGATGTTCTGCTGATTCTTTCGTAGGAGGTTCCCCAGGTCTCATCATTCTGTAGATTTCTATTAAAGCATCGAATTGATCTTTTGTAGAATCGATTCTTAGAGTGTTAGATATATAAGAACCTCTATCTAAATCGTTTGTAAAGAGTGTTTGAATGGTTTCGTGATTAGTCGTTTTTAAATCTTCTAAAATTTCTTTTGATATTTTTGTATTTGCTGAACAAATTAGCTTTCCATCGCTTTGATTGAAATAATCCTTGTCTATTATCTTTCCAATGAGATATTCTGAAGGAACTTCGATTTCTTGAATGTTATCTTTTTCTAAATTTTCAATATGCAATGTAGTGATTCTGTTTCCTTTATGAACATATTTCTTTCCATCTTTGATAATATCAAAGGATGCTGTCTCTCCTCTTAATCTTTTAGGAATCAACTTCATGAAGAATTTATTTTGGTATCTTTTAAAAGTTGTCTTTTTAAAGAATAAATTCAACATTTCCTCTTCGTTATATCCCATCGCACGAAGTATAACAGTCGCTGGTAGTTTTCTTCTTCTATCAATTCTGACAAATATATGATCTTTAATATCAAATTCAAAATCCAACCAAGATCCACGATACGGAATTATTCTGGCGTTATATAAGATCTTTCCTGAAGAATGCGTTTTTCCTTTATCACTATCAAAAAACACACCTGGACTTCGATGTAATTGAGAAACGACAACCCTCTCAGTTCCATTGATGATAAAAGTTCCATTTTCAGTCATGATTGGGATTTCTCCCATATATACTTCTTGATCTTTAATTTTTTGTATCTTCTTAGAAGATTCTTTATCGTATACCACTAACCTCAATTTTACTTTTAAGGAAGAAGAATAAGTCGTACTTCTTGTTCTACATTCTTTAACATCAAATATTGGATCTTCTAAACGATAATTGATATATCTTAGCTCAGCACATCCATTATAACTCCTAATAGGAAAAACTGAATGAAGAGCAGATTCTATTCCACTCTTTTTATCTCTACATCCATTGATGAATTGAGAAAATGAGTCCACCTGAATAGATAGAAGATAAGGAACACTCAAAACTTGAGGTCTTTTACTGAAATTTTTTCTGATACGTCTTTTATTTTTGTAATCTAAACCCATATACTTCCTTTATGTATTTTGACTTAAAGATTTTTAATTGGTCATTCATTGGTTTCGAATCAATTTCTATCTCGTTCAATACGATCATAACTCTTTATTTTCAGATTATTTTGAGGGTTTTGATCGATTTAGTTTGATTATTCGTGATCTCTTCATCGTGAATTTTCAAAAAATTATCTACTCTATAGTAATAGATGCCCCCGATTTTTCTAAAGCTTTTTTGATTATTTCGACATCTTCTTTTGATGCAGTATCTTTCAAAACGGAAGGACAAGATTCTACAATATCCTTTGCTTCCTTCAGTCCTAAACTAATTACAGATCTCACAGCTTTGATTACAGCGATTTTATTGGATCCAAAAGATGTCAATATAATTTTAAACTCACTTTTTTCTGGTTTCTTTTCTTCAGGTTGATCTTTCTGGATAGAAGAAGTTTGTATTGCAGAAGAATCGACGTTAAATTTCTTTTCTAGCATAGATGTCAATTCGATGATCTCCACCATGGACATATTCAAGATGGCATCAAAGATTTCTTTCTTATTAATAGACATATTAGAGCTCCTTGATAATGTACAATTTCTTAGATATATTACAATTATAAATCTTACTTAGACTGTTCAATTTTCGATATCGCTCGTAAGAGACGTAGAAACTTTAGGATAGATATCTCTTTAATTACAAGTAGAAAGTTGAGAATTGCTTCTTCATGAAAATGAACTAATGCTAGTTTGTTCATGATTTCTTCTTTTACCACCATGTCCTTCCCGACCATCCCCGAATGTATCGAAAAAGATGGATTATCCTTCATAAATTCTTTAAATATCTTAATAACTAAAGTTGGAACAAAATTTTTAGAAAATGCGATAATAGTGGGTCCTACAAAAGATTTTTCTAAAGCAGAATACTGAGTATTTCGAACAGATATTTTTAATAAAGTATTTTTTCGAACTTGAAGAAAAATTTTTTCTTTCTTACAAAGAATTCGAAGAGAATTGATTTGATTACTATCCACTCCTTGATAATTTGCGACAAAAACAGAAGAAGACTCTTTTAAAATCTTCCTAAGATCTTTCAAATATTTGGTTTTTTTTTCGAAGTTTTTTGACATATTGTTCTATCGATCTATATAGTTGATTTTTGAAAAATAGAAAATTAGAAGAAGGTAAGTTGAAATTCTAATCGATACAAGAAGATAAAATAAAGTTCTTAGCAGATTCTGATATTCCGAAATACCCAGATAAAACAGGTTAGAAAGTATCTAAACATCTAAAAAAGACAGAAGAAAAATTAACACGAAAGGTTAGAGAGATCAATCTCAACACTTTTTCCCATAGTAGTTGATATGTGTAACTTTTTGATATATGCGCCTTTTGCGGAGATTGGTTTCGATCTTATCAGATGTTTCAGAAAAAACCTAATGTTTTCTTCTATTTTTTTTTCATCGAGATCAATCTTTCCGACAGAAGAGTGAACGATACCATTTTTATCGTTTTGATAAAATGCTTTGCCATTTTGAACTTCTTTGATGCAACTTTCTATATCTTCTGTAATTGTTCCTGTCTTAAGACTAGGCATCAGTCCTCTTGGACCGATGATATGACTGACTTTTTTGACTATCTTCATGGATTCCACAGAGGCAATTACTAGATCGAACTTATTTTTTTTTCGAACGAGTTTTTCTGCTAGATCTTCCATTCCAATTAGTTTGATTCCAAGAATCTTCGCTTTTTCTGCAGATCTTCCACTTGTAAATACAGCAATCTTTCTTTTTTTTTCAAATCCATTTGGAAAAGCAAAGGATCCTCTTATGTTTTGCTCCATCTTCTTAACATCAATTGCTAATTGAACAGCAACATCTACGCTCTCTATAAACTTTGCTTTCTTTTGATTTTTTAGAAATTTAATTGCCTCGTTTAAAGAATATTTCTTCTTGATATTTCTTGCATTTTTTGATAGATCCTTCATTTTATTTTTCGATTTCATATATTTCAATTAATTTCCAATCCCATAGATCGAGCAGTACCTTTCACAGATTTAATGATTGAGGATAAATCATGAGTATTCATATCTTTCATTTTTATCTCTGCTATTTTTTTAATTTGTTCTTTCGAAACTTTTCCGACTTTTTTAAGATTTGGCTTGGAAGAACCTGACTCTATTCCAGAAAATTTCTTTAAAAGTTCAGAAGTTGGAGGCGTTTTTATGATAACATCAAAACTCTTATCAGGATACAGATATACCAGAACTGAAACGATAATTCCCTTTTCTGCCGAGCTTGTTTTTTCGTTAAATATCTTACAAAAATTCATAATATTGATCCCTTTCTGTCCTAATATTGGACCTACTGGGGGATTTGGGGTAGCCTGTCTAGCGGGAATTCTGAGTTTGATTTTTGCTTGTATCTTTTTTTTCATTTTTCTCTTTAGAATTTTTTTAAATTTTATATGAAATGAGAATTTGAAATATTTTTCAACCAAAAGAGATGATATCTTATATTTTTTCCACTTGGCTAAAATCGAGCTCAACAGGAGTTGATCTTCCAAATATAGAAACCGAAACTTTCAGTCTATTCTTTTCGTAATCTATTTCTTCTGCTATTCCATTGAAATCTGCAAAAGGTCCGCTACTCACTCGAATTACTTCTCCAGGTTCAAATAAAGTTTTTGGTCTAGGTTGATCACCAATTTTTTGTAATTTTTCCACAATATCCTCTATCTCTCTTTGATGAACAGAAGCTGGACGATCAGATGTTCCTCCTACAAATCCCATCACTTTTGGAATTCCTCTTATGAAGTGCCATGTTTTTTCATTCATGATCATCTGAACTAGAACATACCCTGGAAAAAATTTTCTTTCACTTTTTCTTCTTTGTCCACCTTTCATCTCTATGATTCCTTCTGAAGGAATCATAATTTCTCCAAAATACGAATCCATGGAATAAAGTTTGATATACTTCTTTAAATATTTTCGTACTTTTGTTTCAAATCCTGAAAAAGACTGAATAACGTACCATTTCATATCTGATGATTTTGATGACATCTTAGATCCTTAAAGTAATGATTGATGAGATCGTATAAACTAAAATTTTATCGATCATCCAAAATGCGAAAGAAGAAAATATGACGATCATAAGGATGATGAATGTTGTTTGTAAAGTTTCTTGTAAACTCGGCCAATTTATCTTTCTCATTTCTAAAAATACATCTTCAAGAAATTCAAATAATTTCTTTCTTCTTTTTTTCCTAAAAAAAAGAGTTATGAGGATAAAAAGAATTAAAAAAGAACTAGCCAAAGTATCTGAAAGATTTCCTGTTTTCCAGAATATAAAAACTCCAAGAATAAAAGATAAGAGGAGAACTATCGTGTGCTTGATCTTTTTTAAGAAGATACGAATTAAGTTAAGAGTCTTTTTCACTTCCTTTAATTCCAATTCATATTGAGTTATAGCAAATAATTCAATGAAATAAAAAATTTTCTTTCTTCTATGAAAAATTTACCTTATAAAACGTACGTTCAAAATAAATCTATCTTTTAAAAAAGTACTTTTCTAACTCGGATCAAGTTAAAATCTTACTAACGACACCTGCTCCAACTGTTTTTCCTCCTTCTCTAATGGCAAACCTAAGTCCTTCATTCATTGCTATATGCTCAATAAGAGTGACAACAATCTGAATGTTATCTCCTGGAAGAACCATTTCTATATCGGATGGAAGCTCGACAACTCCAGTCACATCTGTAGTTCTGAAATAAAATTGAGGTCGATATCCGTTAAAAAATGGAGTGTGTCTTCCTCCTTCTTCTTTCTTTAAAACATACACTTCCGATTCGAATTTGATATGAGGATTGATTGAACCAGGTTTTGCTAAAACTTGTCCTCTTTCCACTTCTTCTCTTCTAATACCTCGTAATAATACCCCAACGTTTTCTCCAGCCATTCCTTCATTCAATAGTTTTCGAAACATTTCGATCCCTGTACAAATCGTTTTTTTGGTATCTCTGATTCCAATTACTTCTACTTCTTCTCCAACTTTTAAGACTCCTTGTTCTATTCTTCCTGTTACTACTGTTCCTCTTCCAGAGATTGAAAATACATCTTCTATCGGTAAAAGAAATGGAAGATTAATTGCTCTCTTTGGATCAGGAATATAGGAATCTAATGTGTTTGTCAGTTCTAAAATTTTTTCTTCCCATTTTTTTTCTCCTTCTAGTGATTTCAAAGCAGATCCCCGAATAATTGGAGTCGAATCTCCTGGAAAATTGTATTGATTTAAGAGTTCACGCACTTCCATTTCGACTAATTCCAATAATTCTTGATCTTCTACCATATCGCATTTGTTTAAAAAGACTACTATATAAGGTACTCCTACTTGTCTGCTTAATAAGATATGTTCCCTTGTCTGAGGCATAGCTCCATCTGTTGCTGCAACTACTAAAATTGCTCCGTCCATCTGTGCAGCTCCTGTTATCATATTTTTCACATAATCTGCGTGTCCAGGGCAATCTACATGAGCATAATGCCTTTTAGGTGTGTCGTATTCCACATGCGAAGCAGATATGGTAATTCCTCTTTCTTTTTCTTCTGGAGCATTATCAATCTGATCGAAAGCAAAAGCAGTTCCCCCATATTTTTTGGATAGAACAGTTGTAATTGCCGAGGTCAAAGTTGTTTTTCCGTGATCAACGTGTCCGATGGTTCCGACGTTAATATGTAACTTTGATCGATTAAATTTTTCTTTAGACATGTATATTCCTCCTGTAAAGATGAACTTTTTTCGATTTTATAAAAATACAAATTTTTGGAATGCTGATAGGCAGATTTGAACTGCCGACCTCACCTATACCAAAGGTGTGCTCTTCCGGAACTGAGCTATATCAGCTTATAGCGGGTAGCGGGATTTGAACCCGCTTCATCAGTTTGGAAGACTGAGATAATAACCATTATACGATACCCGCTTATTTTTTAAAATGTTCTTCCGACATATAAGTAATCGAGTTGGATTTCAATTCATCTCATGTGGAGAAGAACCTTATTTTTTTATTGGTGGGAGAAGGATTCGAACCTTCGAAGTCTATTTGACGTCAGATTTACAGTCTGCTCCTTTTAACCGCTCAGGAATCCCACCTTTGTTAAATTAAGGATTTATGTATTGATATTTTGTTTTTTCGATCGGTTAGATTACTGACTCTCTTGAAAGATCTTTTTAAGGTTTGTGATTTGTTATTTAATTGTTAAGCTTAATTTATTAAAAAAACGAGATTCGTAAATCTATTTTCTCCAATGTGAAACAAATATTTGGATTTTCTTTCAGAACATCCTTATAAAAAATGATCGTTATCCTTTAACATATATGTCGTTTTATGTCAATATAAGATTCTTCATACAGAAGATTAATTTTTAAATTAAGATGAGAATATACAAATTTTATGTATTTTTCAATCTATTTGTTGATCATATATTAATTCGATTTAGTTTATAAGAATTTTTTAAATAAATAAAAAAGATCGTCTTAATATAACTTTTATAAATTATAAAAAACTTTTTAAAAAAATGAATGATCTAAACTCCATCGATCACAACCTTTTCTGGAATATTTTTAAGTTTTGTATCCTTCCTAATTTTAAAAAACATATTTCATTGAATCGTTCTCATAGAAATTACAGAATTCCTTATATTATTGCTATTACAGGAAGCGTAGCGGTTGGAAAGAGTACTACAGCGAATCTGATGAAAATATTGTTACGTTGTTGGTTGAAGGGTCAAAAAATAGAAGTTATTGCAACAGATAACTTTTTATATCCTAATACGATTCTAAATAGATTAGGTATCATGCAGAAGAAAGGATTTCCTCAGTCATATAATAATCTTTTATTTAGAAAATTTTTATACGATATTAAATCAGGGGTTAACAAACTTTGCATACCAATATATTCTCATATATTTTACGATATTTCTCCAAATGAAGTACAGATCGTTGAGTCTCCTGATCTAATCATTTTAGAAGGTTTGAATATTTTTTACGATATATATCTTTATGAACTTCAAAAATCTTCTTTTAATTTTTTTGATTTTGTAATATATATCGATGCGGAAGAGTACTTTCTAAAGAGTTGGTATATCGGTAGATTTCTAAATTTCTGTAGAAAATCTGTGAATTATCCTGGATCTCATTTTCATTATCTTTCGAAATTGAGAAGATCAGAAATTATACAGATCGCTAATAAGTTGTGGATGGAAATTAATAAAATTAATTTGCATGAAAATATCTTTCCTTTAAAAAAGGTAGCAAATTTGATAGTTACAAAAGGAAAAGATCATAAGATCGTATCAATTAATTTTTCAAAAAGATATTTTACTTTTTAATAACCATTTAAGTTTTTACTCAAATAGAATTTACTTTTTACCTTTATTTCGATTTTATTCTCTATAAATCCTAATATTTTCTCTTAATTCAAAATGTCGGTCGTTAAAAAAATGATGATTCTTTTCAAACATTACCAATGTTCGATGCGTTTCTCGGATGATTGCACTGACTATTTGATTGCATTCAACCCTTCCTATAGTTTTTTGAAGAGTAGTCCAACTCTTTTTTATTTTCTGATGAAATGTATCATTTTCCGATAAATTGATACCAATTCCAATGATACAATGAACTTCTTCTTTCAAAATACTCGTCGTTTCTATTAAAATTCCACCTACTTTTCTATTTTGAATGTACAAATCGTTTGGTCGTTTCAAAATAATTTTGCAGTCGTATAATTCGTTTAATACTTTAGCAACGGAAATCCCGATGGCTAAACTGATCGCATTGATAAAGTTTAAATTAATCCTGAATTTCCAATATAGAGATAAACATATGCTGTTTCCTGGAGAAGAAAACCATTTCTTCCCTCTCCTTCCGAATCCTCTAGTTTGGTGTTCTGCTAAAAATACATCTCCTGTTCTTAGTCTGTGGATCATTCTTTTTAAACACTGATTTGTAGAATCTACTGTATCTCTTATGAAGATATTTACGTGTTTTACAGACTCTTGAATTTTTTGAATATCTAAGATATATAGCTTCTTTTGAAACATATGATTGTTAAAATTTTTTGATCAGACGAAAATATTTTCTTTTTTGGTTAGTCATAGGAAAATCTTTAGAAAAAATATTTTTAAGTAATTTCACCATTTTTTCCTATGAAAATTGCTTCTTTTTCCAAAGATATGCCAAACTTCTCAAAAACTTTTTGATGAACGTATTGAGACAATTTTATTATGTCTTGTCCTGTAGAATAACCTCGATTGATTAAAATTAGAGGATTTTTTCTGTATACTTCTGCTCCTCCAATTCTATATCCTTGTAGATTGCATTGTTTAATTAACCATCCCGCATGAATTTTGTTCTCTGTGAAGAAGATTTTAGATTGGTATTTTGGAAATTTTTTTCTAATCCAATCCGATATTTCTGGATGAACTGTTGGGTTCTTAAAAAAACTTCCGGAATTTCCTAAAATAGATGGATTTGGTATCGATTTGCATCTTTCTTGAAAGATAAATTTTGTAATATCTTTAACAGTTACTCTTGATGGGAATTTATCAATTATCTTCTTATGATTTAAAACAGGCTGCCAACTTTTTCTAATTTTTAGACAGACTGAAATGACGATAAAGTTTTTATACTTAATTTTTTTAAAAATACTTCCTCGATATTTAAATTTACATTCTTGATTATAAAATCTTCTTCTTTTTCCATCAGACAAATCGATTGTATCAACATATTTGCAAACATCCTTAAATTCCAGTCCGTAAGCTCCCATATTTTGTACGGAAGCTGCTCCAACGGATCCAGGAATGAAAGACATATTCTCCAAGCCATATATTCTCATTTTTAATAAAGTTTCTACTAGATCTTTCCAACTGTTTCCTGATCCGACATAGATTAAATTATTATTTTTAGATTCTCTAATTCTCAATTTTTGAATACAATTTAAAGCAACTATTCCGGAAAAATTTTCTATAAAAATCGTTTTATTAATTTTTCCTAGTACTAAGAAAGGATATTTTTTCTTTTTTGAAAGTTTCCAAAGAAATTTTAATTGCTCAATTGAGTGAAACTTTCGTATTAAATTAGCCTTAACTAATAGACCGAATGAACTGCTTATTCTCATATTTTAAGATTAGTTGAATATCTATCAATTGATTTAATGGATCTACGTGACGAACCATTATTTATATAATGTGGTTATTCTTTTTCTTAAAAAGCAATTTTCTTGAACGAAAAATCTCAATTATAGGGTATCAAAGATACCTTGATCATTATAGAGATAATTTCATTATTTTCATATATGTTTTAAGTTCGAAAAATTGAAATTTTAATCCTTTCGAACTTTATTCGATCTTCCATCAGTCTAACTAAATCGTGAAAGATAAATGAACTTTTAAATTTTAATAAATATATGAAATAGATTCTTGAAAATATATTTTTCAAATTATTTTTCTTTTAAGCTTATTTCTCTAAATTTAGAAAACAACTTTATTTACCATATTATGGGTTGAATAATCTTTTATTTTTTTCACGGATTTCTTTCAATATAGATTTTGCATTCGGCATCTTTCCTGTCCAGAATTTAAAGGAAAATGCTGCTTGCCAAACTAACATGCCAATTCCATCCGAATGTTGTAATACTCCATATTTTCGAGCAAGTTTAATAAACGGAGTGTTCTCTAAATATTTGTAAAACATATCATAACAAAAGACGAATTTATCAAATATCTTTGGGGAGATCTTTGGTACTTTTCCGAACATTCCACTAGATGTTGCGTTGATAATTATGTCGTATTCTGGTTTTTGAACCTCTTCTATTCTTTTAGATTGAATTTTTTTGGTTTTGTGAAAAAGATAAGATATTTTCTTCGATTTATCGTAAGTGCGATTTACTAGAATAATCTTTACTGGATACTGTAATAAAGAAACTATTGCTGAACGAGATGCATTTCCAGCTCCTATTATTAGGATTTTTATTATTTTTTTTTGAGTTATCAAATATTTTTTTAAATCCATTATTAATCCAATTCCATCCATGTTATCTCCAAATAACATCTTGTTTTTTAACTTAATGACATTAATAGAGCCGCAGAGTTTAGCTCGATTTGTCAGTTTATGAACAATTTTATAAGCATATCCTTTTAAAGGAGTCGTAATATTTAATCCATTTCCATTTTCAGAATAAAAAAACTGATGTATTTTCTTTTGAAGTTGATTTTTGAAAACTAACTTTTTCCGATATTCGATTTGTAATCCGATTTGTTTGGCAAACAATTTGTGAATTATTGGTGATTTGCTGTGATGAATCGGATTTCCAAAAATAGCAAATTTTTCCATATTTCACCTTTTTCTATATAAATATCCATTTAATAAATCTTGAACAATCGAATGTTGAAAATTTCCTAATGTTTTTCCATTCATTGTTCGTACGCACTGATTAAATTTTTTTGCAACTTCATTTTTTGTTCGGCAAGGAGCATCATTACTGATATTGGCACTGGTAGAAATGATTGGTTTACCATAATTTAAGCATATATTTTTTATATATTCGAATCTACTGATTCGAATAGCAATCGATTTAAATTGTCCTGTTATTAATTTAGAAACACATTTTTTAGCAGGAACTACCCAAGTTCTCGGAAAAAAAGTGTCGTGAAAACTAATTATTCTTTTTTGAAACTTAGTTAATTTTTTATCGTCAATATACTTGGTTAATTTATCATAATTATCTGAGACTAGTATGAATCCCTTTTCCCAAGAACGGTTTTTCAAAGTCAATAGTTTTTGAATTGTTTTGTCGTTATCTGGATCACATCCTAAACTAAAAACAGATTCTGCTGGATAGGCAATTATCTCTCCATTTTTAAGTGCCCATATTATTTTTAATAATTCAGAATTTTTCATATCATTTGTTCTTTCATTTCTAAGAATTGATCTTTCGTATTTTGATATTTTTAAGCAACACCAATTGTGTTAAATTTAATCAATTTGAACATTTTTTAGAATTCTTTTTTTGAATATTTTAATTGAATAATTTCGTAAAAAAATGTTTTTGAGATTGTGTTCAATATTCTAAAAAATTTTTTCATTCATCATCTTTTAAAATATCGACAATACTTATTTAAATTGGTAATCTTTTAAAGATCAACGAATAACTTTTTAATTTTTACAATGATTCCATCTTTAAATATATTGCAGTACCCTGATTCGAGGTTAAGAAAAGTTGCTAAACCAGTTAAGTTGATTACATCAGAAATTAAAGATTTGGTAAGGAATATGTTTAAAATCATGTATGAAAAAGGAGGAATAGGATTGGCGGCAACTCAAGTAAATATTCATCAAAGAATAGTAGTAATCAACATCTCTCAAAGAGAAAAGAAGGATGAATTAACTTTAATTAATCCAATCATTTTAAGTTCACATGGAGTAATTTCTTTGGAAGAAAGATGTCTTTCGGTTTCTAATAGGGCAGGTTGTATATTAAGATCAAAGTTTATTGAAGTTAAAACAAAAAGTTTATCTGGAAAAGAATTTATATTTCATGCAAAAGGTCTTCTTTCTGTCTGCATACAGCATGAAGTAGATCATTTAGACGGAAAACTATTTATTGATTATTTAAGGAAATGATAGAAATAAAAGATTTTAATTTTAATTCAATATGAAAAGATTAAGAGTTATCTTTGCCGGCTCGTCTCATTTTTCAAAGATTCATCTTCTGAATCTTTTAAAATTTTCTAATAAAAGATTGATACATGTAGTCGGAATTTTATCGACTCCTGATAGACCATCTGGAAGAGGTCTTTTTGCGGAGCCTAATTCCATTAAGAAAATTTCTGAAGAGTTAAGGATAGATTGCATTCAGCCAAATTTTCTAAATGATGAATTTGTTTATGATTGGATTTTTTCAAAAAAAGTTGACATTATTATTGTTGCTCAATATCGTTTGATTTTTCCAGAAGAAATATTAAAACGTATTCCATTTGGAGTTTGGAATATTCATTGTTCTCTTCTTCCAAGATGGCGTGGACCTTCTCCGATTCAATATGCCATTTTGACTGGTGATGAGAGAACTGGTGTTTCAATTGTACAGATGAACTCAAGAATCGATACCGGAGATATAATTTATCAATCTTGTTGTCTTATCGATAAAGGGGAGACTTTTTCATCTCTTTATAGAAAGCTAGTTAAAGTCAGTTTATTCTCTATTATGAGATCTATTGATCTTTTGATAAAGGAAAAAATCGTTTTAAAAAAACAAAATGAAAATCTTGCTACATATTCTAAGAAAATAAACAAGGAGATGGCTGAAATTTCTTGGTCATCATCTACTTCTTTGGATTTAGAAAGAAAAATTAGAGCTTTCCAGTTTTGGCCAGTCAGTTACTTTAAAGTGAATCAAGAAACAATAAAAATTTTACAAGCTGAACTGGTTGAAAATTATTTTGGTCACGCTCTTCCAGGAACTATAGTTCGAATTGAAAGGAACGGAACGATTGTATCCGCTAAAGAAGGATTTTTAAAAATTTTAAAAATGAGAAAATCAGGAAGAAAAACAGTTTCTTCTTTTGAATTTAAAAATTATCATTTGCCATGGTATCAAGAAGGAACTTTATTGAAATAATTTTAATTTTGAAATTTTGAAAAAATTACTGGATATTTTGAGGTTCATATTGTTTAGAATTTCTATAATCTTTATTTAAAAATTTAATTTCAAGTTTTTCAAAAAAATTTTTGGTATTTTATTGGTGAAAAACGTTATCTTATTCATTTCGTATTTGAAAAATTTTTAAAAAATAGATTTTTTTATAAATAGTATGTGTAAAAAAAATTTTTGATTATTGAATCATAATTGGATTTTTTTTAAAAATAAAACTTTTTTAAAAGAGTATATAACTTTTTTAATTTTTTATCTTATTCTTAATAAGAATAGCGACTTTTTATAATTTATACTTGATAAAAGATGTCAGACGTAAAAAAGTGAAGATCATCATATTGGGGTCAGGAAAAATTGGAAGAACCATTGCAGAGAGTTTAATTGACGAAAATAACGATATTACTGTAATAGATATAAATAAAGAAAAACTAAATCAACTTCAAGATAAGTTAGATTTAAGAGTGATTAGCGGTTTTGCTTCTCATCCAAAGGTTTTGAGAGAAGCTAGAGCAGAAGAAACAGATATATTAATCGCTGTCACTGGATCGGATGAAGTGAACATGATTGCTTGTCAGGTTGCTCATTCTTTTTTTAAAATACCTAAGAAAATTGCTCGAATTAGATCCATAGGATATACTGAAGAAATAAATTTGTTCTCTAAAACTTGTATACCAATTGATTATTTCATATCTCCAGAAAAAACCATCGTCGATGGTATCAGAAAATTAATTCAGTATCCTGGAGTTTCGCAGATAATGAGTTTTTCTAGAAGAATAGTGAGTATTGTCACTGTTGATATGAAAAATGATAATCTATTAATCCATCTATCTGTTTCAGAAGTTCAGAAAAGATTTGCACATTTAAAATGTAAATTGATTTCTATTTTTAGAGAAAAAGTTCCCATATTTCCAAAAGATTCTACAATTATTCAAGAATATGATGAGATATTTTTTATCATAAAAACAGAGAACATTAGGTTATTGATGTATGAATTAAAAATTTTGGAGAAACCGTATAGAAAAATCATGATAGTTGGAGGTGGAAGAATTGGATTTGAATTAGCTAGAATTTTGGAGAAAATTTATCAGGTTAAAATTATAGAAAAAGATTCAGAAAAAGCTTCTAAACTTTCAGAAATTTTGAATCATGCTACAGTTCTTCATGGGCATGTTTCTGATAAAGAACTTTTATTTAAAGAAAACATTTCGGAAGTAGATGCTTTTATAACACTAACAGAAAACGATGAATCGAACATAATGTATGCTCTATTAGCAAAGAAGATGGGTGTGAAAAGAACAATTGTTCTCATTCATCATGGATCATATATTAATTTGATAAAAAGCGGAATGATTGATAATATGATCTTTCCTAAACAAGCGATACTATCTAGTTTATTAGGATACGTTCGTAGGATGAGATCAAACATATCTTATATCAGAGAAGGTGTCTTAGAAACAATTGAGATTAAGTTGAACAGAAAAAATAGATATAGTGGGGTGATAGGAAAAAAAGTTTCGGAAATAAATCTAGATGAAGGGATTGTAATAGGAGCAATCATCAGGAATAGTGAAGTAATTTTCTCCATATCCGAACAAAAAATTAAATTATACGATATATTATTGATATTTATCACGAAAAAAAACCATATTTCAGAAATTTATAGGACTTTCAAGATGGATAAGGATAATTTTTAGGGATTTTTCAAAGTCCTTTTTTTATTTCTTCCAACAAGTTCGATATAAGCCATCTTTGAATTATCTCCTTTTCGAAATCCACATTTAATAATTCTCGTATAACCTCCTTTCCTCCCTTCCATGATTTTAGATATATCGTTAAAAAGCTTTGCGACTATTTTTTTACTTTTAAGAACTTGAGATACATATCTATAATTCGATAAGTTCTTCTTTTTAGAAGAGTTGATAATTGGTTCCACAAATCTCCTTAGTTCTTTAGCTTTGTTAAGCGTAGTCTTGATGATCTCATATTCAAGTAATGAAGTAGACATATTTCTTAGCATAGATTTTCGATGACTACTTGTTCTGCTCAATTTTCTTCCTATTTTTTTATGTCTCATGACATTTATTTTTAACCTTTTTTTAAATTGACGAAAATTATTTTGGTTCGTCTTTTTTAGAAGGCGGCCAATTTTCCAATTTCATCCCCAAGGATAAACCTCTAGAAGCTAAGATATCTTTAATTTCCATGAGTGATTTTTTTCCTAAATTTGGAGTTTTGAGAAGTTCTACTTCTGTACGTTGTACCAAATCACCAATATAATGGATAGATTCTGTTTTTAAACAGTTTGCCGATCTAACTGTGAGTTCTAAATCGTCTACTGTTTTCAATAACATTGGGTCAAATTTTGGATGATCTTCTTGTACTTCTTTCTTATCTTCATTTTGAAGCTCTACAAAAGATTCTAATTGATTGGCCAATATGGTAGCTGACTTATGAATAGCCTCTTTTGGATCAATTGTTCCATTCGTCTCAATCTCTATTATCAGTTTATCTAAATCTGTTCTTTGTTCTACTCTAGTAGCTTCTACTTTATAGGAAACTCTCTCGACTGGACTATAGCAAGCATCAACTAGCAATCTTCCTATTGATCTATTTTGTTCTTCCGAAGATCTAGAAGAGACTGGAACGTATCCTCTTCCTTTATTTATCTTAATACGCATCTTTATAACAGTATTTTCATCGGTAATATGACATATTACATGTTCTGGATTGATAATCTCTACATTTTCATTTCTTTCAATATCCTGCGCGGTTACTGTACATATTCCCTTTTTAACTAAAGAAAGAACTATTTCTTCCTTTCCATAAATTCTAACCCCCAATTCTTTTAAATTAAGAAGTATCTCAACTATATCTTCTTGAACTCCGTCCTTAGTGCTGTACTCATGCAAAATTCCATCAATTTCTACTTCTGTTACAGCAAATCCAGGCATGGAGGATAGTAATATTCTTCTCAAAGCATTTCCAATAGTGTGTCCAAAACCTCTTTCTAAAGGTTCTAGGGTAATTCTTGCTTGCGTTTTGCTAATCTTCTGTATATCTGCCAGTTTTGGCTTAATAAACTCATCTGTTGTAAAATTATGCATCTTTTTCTCTCTTGACAGATCATTTTGAGTACAGTTCAACGATTAAATGTTCATTAATATCAGTTGGTAAATCATCTCTTACTGGAAGTCTTAATACCCTGCCTCTCATTTTTTCAGAACTTATTTCTAACCAAGATACCTGTTCTCTTTGCTGAGAGAGTTCTATAGAAGATTTTATTCTATTTTGTGAACTTGAAAATTCAGATGTTTCGATAATATCATCTATGTTAACTTGATAAGAAGGAATATTTACTATTTTTTTGTTAACTAATATGGATTTATGACTTACCAATTGTCTTGCTTCAGAACGAGTTGAACCTAATCCAATTCTGTATACTACGTTATCTAGTCTTCTTTCTAGCAGGACAAGTAAATTTTCTCCTGTATTTCCTTTTAATTTGGAAGATTTCATATAATATCTTCGAAACTGTCTTTCCAAAATTCCATAGATTCTACGTAATTTTTGTTTTTCACGAAATTGTATTCCATAATCTGATAATCGACTCTTTTTTGCACCATGCTGTCCTGGAAATCGATCTATCTTGCATTTAGATTCGATCTGACGAATATTAGATTTCAGAAAAAGATCAGTTCCTTCTCTACGACTCAGTTTTAGTTTAGCTCCTAAGTATCTACCCATTTGTTTTATCTCTAAAAATTTAGAAAAATTATACTCTACGTTTTTTTGGAGGACGACAACCATTATGTGGAATAGGGGTTACGTCTATAATATTGGTAATTTGAAAACCTACTGCATGCAAAGTACGTATTGCAGACTCTCTTCCAGGTCCAGGTCCCTTGACCATTACTTCGAGATTTTTAACTCCGTATTCTTTCACCGATTCCGAACATCTTTCTGTAGCAATTTGTGCTGCAAAAGGAGTAGATTTTCTAGAACCTCTAAAACCTGACCCTCCAGAAGTAGCCCACGCTAACGTGTTTCCCTTTCGATCAGTGATCGTAACAATTGTGTTATTAAAAGAAGCATGGATATGAGCTATTCCATCTAATACTTGTTTTCTTATTTTTCTTTTATTTCGAATTGAATTTTTCATTTTCTTTAGTTGATCATTTTTTGATAGGTTTTCTCGGACCTTTTCTAGTTCTAGCATTAGTCTTTGTTCTTTGACCTCTGACAGGTAAAGATCCATGTTTATGACGTATTCCTCGATAACAACCTAAGTCTATCAAACGTTTGATGCTTAAGTTTTTTTCTCTTCTCAAATCTCCTTCGACAACGTATCTGGAAATTTCTTTTCTAAGTCTATCCACCTCTTCTTCAGATAGAAAAGAAATTTTTGACGTTGGTTCGATTCCTGTACGGAAACAAATCGACCTTGATCTTTTTTTTCCAATTCCATAAATGGATTGTATAGCAACCCAAATATGTTTATTTTCGGAAATATGAACTCCAGCTATACGAACCATAAAAATATAACCTCTTTGACACGATCACGTAAAAATAGAAAAATGATCTTTTTTAATCAATAAAAATAAAGAAAAATTTCTCAATTATCCTTGTCGTTGTTTATGTTTTGGTTGATCGCAGATTACAAATATATTTCTTTTTCGTCTAACAATTTTACATTGGCGACAAAACTGTTTAATAGAAGTACGTACTTTCATATTTAATTTTTTCTTATTAAAATTTACTTGCTTTTAGTATATTCTGATATCGATTTGTCATTAATATAGTTTGAATCTGGGAGATAAAATCTATAATTACTACAACAACTATTAATAAAGAAGTTCCACCAAAATAGAAAGGAACTTTTATCAATCCTCTCATCAATTCTGGAACAAGACAAATAAAACTAATATATATTGAGCCAATGAAAGTTAATTTATTCATGATTTTCTCGATATATCTTGCAGTTTGTTTTCCAGGTCTAATTCCTGGAAGAAAAGCTCCAGATTTTTTTAAACTGTCCGCTGTTTCCGAAGGATTGAATAATAAAGAAGTATAAAAAAAACAGAAAAATATTACTATAGAAGAGTAACATAACATATATATCGGTTTTCCCGGATGAAAATTTTCAAAAACGAAATTTAAAAAGAATCTTGATTGATTAGATTGTTGTTTTTTGATCCAAGTTAAAATTGCACTTGGTAAAAGCATGATACTAGAAGCAAATATTGCTGGAATTACGCTAGCCATGTTAATCTTCAGAGGTAAATGCGTACTTTGAGCGGAATATATTCTTCTTCGGTATTGATGTCTAGAATAGTTTACTAATATTTTTCTCTGACTTCTTTCCATAAATGTAACGAATCCAGTAATACATAAAATGAATAGTAAAATAAGTGAGAACATGAGAGTATTTATAGATCCTTGCCTGAATTGTTCGATGGTATTGATAATAGAAGAAGGTAATTCAGAGATAATACTGACAAATATAATCATCGAAACTCCGTTTCCAATACCCCTTTCATTTATTTTCTCTCCTAACCACATTAAAAAAATCGTTCCGGTCATTAAGCTTACTATTGATGTTAAGTAGAAATGAAGATCTCCGACCATTATCAGTCCTTTTGACCCTATCGAGTTCTTAATTCCAAAAGAAATTCCAACAGACTGTATGAAAGACAGGATTAAGGTTCCATATCTGATATACCGATTAATTGTTTGTCTTCCAACTTCTCCTTCTTTTTTAATTTCTGATAATTTTGGATGAATTACAGTAAGTAACTGAACAATGATTGAAGAAGATATATAAGGCATGATTCCTAAAGCAAATATCGAAGTTCTTCCAAAAGCTCCTCCTGAAAACATGTTGAGTATTTCGATAACTGCACTTTCTCTTTTTTTATTGAATATTTTTGTGATAGAGTAAATATCTATTCCCGGAATCGGTATAAAAGAACCCATCCTGAATATTACCAAAGATAAAAATACGAAAACCAACCTATCTTTCAGATCATGAATTCCTCGGTTTATACTTCTCTTAAAGTTTATTTCAACTTTCTTCATGAATTAAAAATCCTCAGTTTTTTTAAGAATTTTCATATGTTTCTTCAATCCTTTAGTTAGTCGAATTTCCTTCTCATTGAAAATAAAACTTTTACGGAGTTTCTCATTGAGCATGATTTTTACCGATCTTATTTTAAGACTGATCATTCCGTTATTTCTTAGAACATTTAAATCGATAAAATTCTCCTGAATCTTATTCAGATCCGAAGATCTAATTGTTATGTTTTTTTTGATTTTTCTAGAAAAAAAACCAAATTTCGGTAATCTCTTAAACAAAGGTGTCTGTCCGCCTTCGAACCCTCTCGGAATTCTATATCCGGACCTTGATTTTTGTCCTTTATGTCCTCTTCCGGCTGTTTTTCCTAAACCAGATCCAGTACCTCTTCCGACTCTTTTCTTTTTAAATGTCGAATTTCTTTTAGGTAGGAGAGAATTTAAAAGTATCATTTCACAATTTTTAGAAAATTAAATAGTTAAATGAGAATATTATTCTTTATGTCTTTTATTATAAAAATTATTAAAAAAAAAAATTAATCATTCTTGTATTCCAGTTATTTCTTCAATTTTTTTATCCCTTTTTTTTGCAACCATTTTTGGTGATCTCATTTCTTTTAATGCTTTTACAGTAGCTTGAATAACGTTGATAGGATTTGTAGAACCGTAAGTTTTTGCTAATACATTACGAACACCGATCACTTCAAGAAGAGATCGCATTGATCCTCCTGCAATAATACCAGTTCCCTCATAAGCCGGTTTTATAAAGACTTTTGATCCAGAATGACTTCCAGTGATCGAATGGTATAAAGTATTTTGAAAAATCTCAAACTTCATCAAATTTTTTTTAGCCTTTTCCATCGATTTTTGTATTGCCATTGGAACTTCTCTAGCTTTTCCATATCCTACTCCAGCTTTTCCATTTCCGTTTCCTACGACAGTAACTGCAGTAAAACTAAATATCCTTCCTCCTTTTACAGTTTTAGAAACCCTGTTGACTGAAATTAATTTTTCTTTCAATTCTTGGTTGTTCCTTTTTTCAATTTTGTTCATTTTTTTTACCATGACTAGAATTGAAGACCGTGATCACGAGCTGATTCTGCTAATGTAAGAATACGACCATGATATTTGAAACCAGATCGATCGAAGCAAACTTTTTTTATTCCAATTTTAAGACATCTTTCAGCTATGATCTTTCCTATTATTCCAGCTGATTTTTTATTTCCTGTTCTAATCAAGTTTTTCTTCACATCTTTCTCAGTAGTAGAGGCACATGCTAAAGTCTTAGAACCTCCTATCGAAGTGATTTGAGCGTAAATATGTCGTGAAGTACGATGGATCGTCAAACAAGCAACGTCTCTTTTCTTCATCTTTGATCGAATTTTTAAAGCTCTTTTATATCTGGACTTTACTTTCTTGTTCATATTGGTTCATTTATTTCTTCTTAGATTCTTTAAGTTTTACAATTTCATTTTCATAACGAATTCCTTTTCCTTTATACAACTCCGGTTTTCGAAACGATCTAATCTCTGCTGCAACTTGACCAACTAATTGTTTATCAACTCCTTTTAAAGAGATCTCATTTTGGTTCGGACAAAAAACTGAGATAGAGTTAGGAACTTTATAACGAATTGTATTAGAGAATCCTAAGGATAAGCTTAAGAATCTTTCTTCAAGAGAAACACGATATCCAACTCCTACGATTTTTAGATTTTTAAAAAAACCAAATTGTACACCAAAAATCATTGAACGTATCAAGGATCGAATTGTGCCAATCTGTTTTTTAAGATCAGACTTTTTGTGATTTGAAGAAAAGAATATTTCGTTTTCTTTAATTTTGAAATCGATCGAATCATGAAATTTTTTACTTAAGGATCCGATTGGTCCATCTATAATAATTTCGTTATTCTTAATTTTTACTTCTATATTTTTTGGTATGGATACAGAACAGGACCTTTTCATAAGATTGCACTCATTTATTTTTTTTAAAAGAAATCAGGAAACTTTACAAATAATTTCTCCTCCTAATTTGATTCTTTTTGCTTCTTTTCCTGTCATAATTCCTTTTGAAGTAGAAACAATTGATATACCTAATCCGTCCATTACTTCTGATAAACTTTTACTTTTTTGATATACTCGTAGTCCAGGACGACTGACTCTTGTAATTTTTTCTATCACCGGTTTTTTATTAAAATATTTTAGATATACTCTTAAAACATTTATCCATCTATTTTTTTCTACTATCTCAAAATTTCTGATAAATCCCTCTTTTTTTAGAATATAAATCATATTTCTTTTTGCTTTTGAAAAAGGAATTTCTACAAAAGATTTTCTTGAAGATTGTGCGTTCCTTATTCTTGTAAGCATATCTGATATAGGGTCTTGCATGCTCATTATTTTTTCCTTTAAGAATCTATTAAGATTTCAAAATATTTGAAGATCAAACAGTTACCAACTTGACTTTTTTAAACCTGGAACTTCTCCTTTCATAGCCAATTCTCTCAATTTGATTCTACTAATTCCGAACTTTCTCAAAAATCCCCTAGGTCTTCCAGTCTGTAAACAACGATTTCTTTTTCTGGACGAACTGGAATCTCTAGGTAATTTCTGTAATTTTAGAACTGCGTTCCATTTTTCTTCCTTCGAAGATTTTGTACTGGAAATGATAGATTTTAATTTTAAACGTTTTATGAAAAATTTTTTTGATAATTTTTCTCGTTTCTTTTCTCTTTGGATAATCGATTTTTTTGACATGAGAATTCCTTTCATTTTCGAAATGGAAACTGAAAAGCAGATAGTAAGGCTATTCCAACTTCATCCGAGTCTGTATTAGTTGTGATAGAAATATCCATTCCTCTGGATTTTTCTATTTTGTTATAATCTATTTCTGGAAAAATAATCTGTTCTTTTATTCCGATATTATAGTTTCCGGTTCCGTCAAATGATTTTTTTGAAAATCCTCTGAAATCTCTTATTCTAGGAATAGCAATGCATATCAGTTTCTTTAAGAAGTTCCACATATTTTTTTTTCTTAAGGTTACTTTACATCCTATTATACATCCCTTCCTAATCTTAAAACCAGAAATTGATTTTTTTGTCTTGATCAACAACGGTCTTTGTCCTGCGATAAAAGATAACCTACGATAAGAATTATCTAGAGTCTTCTTATCGATATCAGAACTAAAACCGATATTTAATGTGATTTTTGTTATTTTAGGAACTTGCATTACAGAACTATATTTGAATCTTTCAGTAAGTTTTTTAATCACTTCTTTTTTGTAGAGTTCTAACATGCTATCTTTCATTTTTAGATTTCTCAAACTTTCATAATTTTTTGTCGTATTCTTCAATCTATTTCTTTTCTTTTTTATCTTGATATTTTAAGTAATTTAATTTTTTGGACTTACGATCGAATATCGTAACATTTGAAATATCTATCGGTGACTCTTCTTTAAGAATTCCACCCGAATAATTGATTGAATTATTTGCTTTTTTATGTTTTTTTACAATTTTTATTCCAGAAACGATAATCTTTTTTTTTCCTATAATCTTTTTTACTGTTCCAATTTTTCCTTTTTCTTCACCGGTGATAACCATCACTTGATCGTTTGAACGAATCTTAATCTTACTCATCTCTATTTCAACCCTGATCTTTTATAAAACTTCTGAAGCTAAAGATATGATCTTCAAAAACTTTTCATTTCTAAGTTCTCTTGTCACTGGTCCAAATATTCTAGTTCCAATTAGTTGTTCAGTCGCATCATTTAATAACACGCAAGAATTGTGATCAAATCGAATTGTAGAATAGTCAGATCTTCTGATTTCTTTTTTTGTTCTTATGACTACCGCTTTTAATACTTCTCCATTTTTTACTTTACTATTTGGAACAGATTCTTTGACTGCTACCTTTATTATATCCCCAACATAAGCATATCTTTTTTTAGAACCTCCTAAAACTTTTATACACATCACCTTTTTTGCACCAGAGTTATCTGCTACATTTAAAATAGTTTGTTCCTGAATCATTTTTTAAATCAATATTCTTTTAAGTTAAACAACTGTGTTTTTTTGATAGTCATGAGAACTACATTTTTCTAAAATTCTTACTACAGACCAGGATTTCAATTTTGATATTGGTCGAGTTTCTTGAATTTCTACTAAATCTCCTACAAAACATTCGTTTACTTCATCATGTACTTGAAGTTTGGTTGTTTTTCTAACATACTTCTTGTAAAGAGGATGTTGAACAGTTCTTTTTACGTGAACTAAAATGGATTTATCCATTTTTTTTTTTACTACGTATGCCTTTATTTTCTTTTTTGAATTCTTACTTGTTGTCATTTTTTTCCTTTTTCTTATTTAAGATTGTCTTGATTCTAGCTATTTTTTTTCTTATTTTTTTAAAAACACTTGAATTTTTAAAATTTTCATTTTTATTTAAAAATTGAACTTTCAGTATAAAGAACTCTTTACGAAGTTGATCTAATTTCGAAAAGAGAACTGCTTTTCTTTCTTTTTGCATATTTTTTTGAAGTTTCATTTCAAATTTTTGCTATAAATGTTGTTTTTACAGGAAGTTTTGAGGAAGCTAATTTAAAAGCAACTCTGGCCACAGTTTCTTCTACACCATCCATTTCGTATAGAATCTTTCCTGGCTGAATGGAACACACCCAATATTCTACATTACCTTTTCCCTTTCCCATTCTCACTTCGAGTGGCTTTTTAGTCACTGATTTATCTGGAAAAATTCTTATCCATACTTTTCCTTGTCTCTTAATTGATCTTGTCATTGCTCTTCTTGCAGCTTCTATTTGTCTAGAAGTAATCCGACCTCTTTGCAATGACTTCAAACCAAACTTCCCAAATTTTATTTCAAAATCGGTTGAAAAACCATCGTTCTTACCTTTATGCATTTTGGAAAATTTCGTTTTTTTTGGTTGTAACATTCTCTAAACTCGTCTCCTAGAATTTTTTTTCTTTCTCATAATATGAAAATGTTTTTCTAATTTGTCAGAAATTAAAGAATTTCCGAAAATTTCTCCTTTAAAAATCCATACTTTAACTCCGATTATACCATAAGTAGTTTTTGCTTTCGAAGTACTAAAGTCAATATCTGCACGTAAAGTATGTAATGGAATTCTACCCTCTCTATTCCATTCTGTACGAGCTATTTCAGAACCTCCCAGTCTCCCACTAATTTCTATTTTGATTCCTTGTGCTCCCGATCTCATAGTATTTTGAATGGATCTCTTGATAATCCTTCTAAAAATAATCCTCTTCTCAATCTGAGAAGAAATACTTTCAGCTACTAATTTTGCATCTAGTTCTGGTTTTCGAATTTCAGAAATATTGACTTGTGAAGGTACGCCAGTGATCTTAGTGATATTTTTTCTTAACTTTTCTATATCTTCTCCTTTTTTTCCTATAATAATCCCTGGTCTAGCACTGTAAATTGTTACTCTGATACTTTTGGAAGGTCTTTCGATAAATATTTTGGAAATAGATGCTTTTTTTAGCGATTTTTTGAGGAAATTTCTCACTTTAAGATCACTAATCAATTGACTTGAGAATGTTTTTTTTCCAGCGTACCATGTAGAGTTCCAATTCTTAATAATACCTAGTCTTAATCCATTTGGATGCGATTTTTGACCCATACTTTCTTCTCCTGAAGTTTTATTCGTCTGATATAACAATTTTGATATGGCTAGTTCTTTTTGAAATTTGATTAGTTCTTCCTTTAGCTCTAGCTATGGTTCTTTTCATAGTAGGCCCTTCATCTATGAATATATTTTTTATTTTCAAAATTTTTGAAGAAGCTCCATAATTATGGTGAGCATTTGCAACAGCAGAAACTAGAACTTTTTTAATGAGAAAAGATGACTTCTTATTAAGAAAATTCAATACTTCCATAGCTTTCTCTATTTTCTTGTTTTTAATAAGATTGGAAACTAGTCTTAATTTCTGAGGAGAAGACCTTGCGTTTCGATAAATGGAAAAAGTTTTCATGTTTTTTAAGAATCACGTAGTTTTTTGGCTTTTTGTTTTTTCTCCAGAATGTCCTCGATATGTTCTGGTTGGAGAAAATTCTCCTAATTTATGTCCAATCATTTCATCTGTAATATAAACTGGGACATGCTTTCTTCCGTTATGAACGGAGATTGTTAAACCAATCATCTTTGGATAAATCGTGGAACGACGAGACCAGGTTCTGATCGGTTTTTTGCTTCCCTTTCTAACTGCTAGCTCTACTTTTTTTAACAAACTGGAATCTATGAATGGTCCTTTTTTAATCGAACGGCTCATTTTTTTAACCTTATTAAGAACGATGATGTATAATTTCTCTTTCAGTACGTTTATTTTTTCTTGTTTTTTTTCCTTTTGTTTGTATCCCCCATGGAGTTACTGGGTGTTTTCCAAAGTTTCTTCCTTCTCCTCCTCCATGAGGATGATCTATCGGATTCATTGCTGTTCCTCGAACAGTTGGCCTCACTCCCTTCCATCGATTAACACCAGCTTTTCCGAAATGTTTTAACATATGCTGATTATTTCCGACCTCTCCAATAGAAGCACGGCATCCGAATCGAATCTTTCGTATTTCTCCTGACCGCAATCGAACGACGACAAAATCAGTCTCCTTGGAAACAATTTGAACATAACTTCCTGCAGATCTTGATAACTGACCCCCCTTACCTTTTTTTAGTTCAACATTATGTACTAAACATCCGACAGGAATATTTTCTATAGGAAGACAATTACCTATTTTGATTTTCACATGTTTTCCAGACTCTAATTTATCTCCTACTTTTAAGTTTTTTGGAGCAATAATATATCTTTTTTCTCCGTCTTCGAACATAATCAAAGCTATATTCGATGTTCTATTTGGATCATATTCTATACTTTTTACAATCGATTGACCTTTTTTATTTCTTTTAAAATCAATAATTCGATATTTTCTTTTATGACCTCCTCCAATATGTCTAGTAGTAATTCTTCCGAGATTATTTCTTCCTCCTGTCTTCTTAATTTTTTTAGTTAATTTTTGGAAAGGATCACCTCGATATAATTTTTTTTCAATAAAACCGATCATATGTCTTCTACCTGAAGAGGTAGGTTTATATTTTATAACAGTCATCATCTAATCCGAAAAAATTATCTTTTTCTTAAAAAGTTTAAGTTCTGTCCTTTTTTAATCTTGATATAAGCTTTTTTCCATTTTTTTCTATTTCCGAAAAATTTTCCAAATCTTTTTCTTTTTCCTTTAACAATCACTGTTCTCACATCTTCTACAAAAACCTGAAAAAATTTTTCAATGGATCTTTTAATATCCGTCTTGTTAGATTTTATATCCACTCTTAATGTAAACGAATTGTTCTTTTCAATTAAATTAGAGGATTTTTCAGATACATGAAATGAACTTAGAACTTTATATAAATTTTCTTTTTGAGTCATTTTATAAACTTTCCTCTACTTTTTTTATAGCTTCAACAGTAGAAATGATAGTTCTATTTTTAATCAGATTGACTGGATTAATTTCAGAAACTTCGCAAATGTTAATCTTATGTAAATTTCTGGAGGATAAAATGAGAAATTGATTGATTTTTTTTGTAATAATCAAAATTTTATCCCTATTTCTGCATATATCATCGATCATTTTTTTGAATAATTTAGTTTTTATACGATCTAAAAACAAATTTTCAACGATAACTAACCTGTTCTCTCTAATTAATTCAGAAAAAATGCATCTCATTGCTTTTTTATACATTTTTTTGTTAATTTTCTTTTTATACGATCGAAAATTTGTAGCAAATGCCATTCCACCTGATCTCCAGATTGGACTTTTAACCGAACCAGCTCTGGCATGACCTGTCCCCTTCTGTTTCCAAGGTTTTTTGTTAGATCCAGAAACTTGTGACCTATTTTTTTGAGATTTAGTTCCAGTTCTTAAATTCGATAAGAAGCTCTTAATAACTTGATGAACTAATGAGTGATTCAGACGAACATTGAATATACGGTCTGATATTTGGATTTTTTTATGAGTATCTAGAATAGTGAGTTCCATTTGAAGATGTTCTCTATTTTTAGGATTTTATACAGTAGGTTTTATGATCAAGTTACAATTTGTCCCGCCAGGAACGGATCCCTTTACAAGAATTAATCCTTTTTTTTCATCTATTTGAATAATCTCTAATTTTTTCATGGTAACCTTCTTGTTTCCCATGTGTCCTGCCATTTTTTTTCCTTTGAATACTCTTCCAGGAGTTTGATTTTGACCTATTGATCCAGGTACTCTATGAGATAAAGAATTTCCATGACTAGCATCCTGAGCTTTAAAGTTCCATCGTTTTATGGTTCCGCAAAATCCTTTTCCTTTGGAAAAGGAAGAAATATCTATTCTTTTAAATTTAGACAAGAAACTAAGATGAATCTTTTGACCAATATGATAATTTTCATTTGTAGCATTGGTTTTAAATTCTTTCAAGATTTTTCCTGGATCAACCACAATTTTTTTAAAAAATCCTATTTCTGAATTTTTTAAAAATTTATGTTTTTTTATTCCGGAAGTGACTTGTACTGAACGATATCCATTTTTTTTAAGAATACCAACTTGAGTCACTCTATTTTCTTCTACTTGAATGACAGTGATTGGAATAGCCATTCCATTTTTCATAAAAATTCTTGTCATTCCAATCTTTTTTCCTATCAATCCGATCATTGTTAAACCTTTCTAAAATCTTTATCCTAAACTAATTTGAACATCTACTCCAGAAGCTAAGTCTAGTTTCATGAGAGCATCCACGGTCTTTTCCGTAGGTTTCACTATATCTACTAAACGTTTATGTGTAAGAATTTCATACTGATCTCTAGCATCTTTATTTGCGTGAGGAGAAATAAGTATTGTAAAACGTTCTCGACGAGTTGGTAAAGGAATCGGTCCTTTAACTTGAGCTCCTGTTCTTTTAGCGGTCGCTACTATCTCTGCAGTAGATTGATCTATTAATCGATGGTCAAAAGCTTTTAATCGTATCCGAATCCTTTGATTATTCATGATATTTACTCCATATATTGAATTATTATACGATGCATAATGTCCCAAATAACCTTCCACTCTATCATCTTTTTTAAGATTTTTCTACAAAAAATGTATGCCTGTAAAAGTAAATCATAGAAGAATTTCAATAAAGTATATTCATTAGAAATTTCTTTAAGAATAAATTAATTTATTTTCTCTATTTTCTGGAAGAAATTAAAAAGATTATAAAAGGACTTTTTCTTGATTAATCTTATTAATCTATAATATTTTCTTTCTCAAAAATAATTTTTAAAAAAAAGATAAAAAATAAAAACAAAAAATACTTTTTTAAAACTGAAAAGTTCTTTCTATCCTCTTTTATTTACATTCATTACCTGTCTTTGAACGAATGATCGTTTGAGTAATTTCATAAGGAACTTTTTTATATTCTAAAAATTCCATAGAATATACAGCTCTTCCTTGAGTATAAGATCTTAGGTCTGTTGCATACCCGAACATTTCAGATAGAGGAACTTTACCAATTATTTTTTTACCAAAATTTAAATTTTCCATATTTTCGATCGTTCCCCTTCTTTTATTTAAGTCGCTAATGATATCACCGGTATAATCTTCTGGAGTTTCAATGCAAATCTTCATAATCGGCTCTAATAAAATTGGATGAGCTTTTGTAAATGCTTCTTTAAAAGCTAGCGATCCTGCTATTTTGAAAGCTATTTCTGAAGAATCGACCTCATGATAAGTACCATCGAATAAAGTAACTCTTATGTTGGTGATAGGGTATCCAGCTAAAATTCCAGTTTTCATTTGTTCTCTTATTCCCATGTCTACTGCTGGAATATATTCTTTCGGTATAGCTCCACCGACTATTTTATTACAAAACTCATATCCTTTTTGATGATTTACATCTAATGGTTCAATGGTTATCCAAACGTGTCCAAATTGACCTCTTCCTCCGGATTGACGTATAAACTTTCCTTCCTGACTAACTGATTTTTCGATTGTTTCTCTATATGCTACTTGAGGTTTTCCAGTACTTGTTTCCACCTTAAATTCTCTTTTCATTCTTTCCACTAGAATTTCTAAATGCAATTCCCCCATTCCGGAAATAATGATCTGTCCAGACTCTTGATCTGTAGAATAATAGAAAGATGGATCTTCTTGAGATAATCTGTTTAAAACTGAACCAATTTTTTCTTGATCGGATTTTGTTTTAGGTTCTATTGCTATGGATATGACCGGTTTTGGAAATTCTATTTTTTCTAAAACAATTGGCTCATAATTTAGTGAGCACAATGTATCTCCTGTAGAAACATTTTTTAGTCCGATTGCAGCAGCAATATCACCAGAATTTACTTCTTTAATTTCTTCTCTTTTATTGGCATGCATTTGGACAATTCTTCCAAATCTTTCTTTCTTTTTTTTTGTGGAGTTGAAAACGATATCTCCGGACTTTACTGTTCCAGAATATACCCTAAAAAATGCTAAGTTTCCTACGAAAGGATCTGTTGTGATCTTAAATATCAAGGCTAGAAACGATTGATTGTTCTTTCTAATAAAGTCAGATCTATAATTTTCCTTTAGAATTAATGAATTTTGATGTTTGATATTATAGAAAACTTCTATTGGTGAAGGGAGATATTCTACAATTGCATCCAAAACAGGTTGTATTCCTTTATTCTTCAAAGCAGATCCACAAGTTATTAAAACGATCTCATTATTAATTACTCTTTTTCTGAGTCCTTTCTTGATTTCGTTTTCTGAAAGAGTTTCTCCGTTGAAATACTTTTCCATTAATTCATCCGATGATTCTATTGCAGTTTCAATCAATCGATTATGCCATTTTTTTGATTCCAACTCCATAGACTCTGGAATTTCTTCATATACAAACGACATTCCTTGATCACAATCGTTCCATCTAATAGCTCTCATTTTTATAAGATCAATTATTCCAGAAAAATTTTCTTCTAAACCGATTGGTAGCTGTATTGGAACTGGATTAGAAAATAACCGATTTTGGATCTGTTGAATTACTCGAAAAAAGTTTGCTCCCATCCTATCCATTTTATTAATAAATCCAATTCTTGGAACTTGATATTTATTTGCTTGTTTCCAAACTGTTTCGGATTGTGGTTGTACTCCTCCGACAGCACAATAAACCATTAAGACTCCATCCAGTATTCGCATAGACCTTTCGACTTCTATGGTGAAATCAACATGTCCTGGAGTATCAATGATGTTGATTCTATGTTGATCAAATTGATTATCCATTCCTTTCCAAAATGTAGTAGTGGATGCCGAAGTGATTGTGATTCCCCTTTCTTGTTCTTGTTCCATCCAATCCATTATCGCTTCTCCATCATGAACTTCTCCCATTTTATGACTAATTCCGGTATAAAAAAGTATTCTTTCTGTTGTAGTTGTTTTTCCAGCGTCAATATGTGCGCTAATCCCAATGTTTCTATACTTTTTAATTGAAACCACTTTTTTTTCCATTTTCTCCTCTTTAATCATATTCATTTAAAGATTAGTTCACTGCGACACCTACCATCTATAATGTGCAAAAGCTTTGTTAGCCTCTGCCATTTTATGAACTTCTTCTTTTTTTCTAACAGAAGATCCTTTTTGTTCAAATGCGTCATTGAGTTCGTTTTTTAGTTTTAGAATCATTGATTTTTCCTTTCTTTTTCTTGCAGAAATGATGATCCATCGCATTGCCAAAGTATCTCTCCTTACTGGACGAATTTCTACTGGTATTTGATAAGTGGAACCACCTACTCTTCTAGATTTTACTTCAACTATTGGACGAACATTATTCAAAGAGACTTCGAAAGATTCAATCTGACTCATTTTAGTTTTTTCGGAAAGCATATTTAGAGATCGATAAACAATTGATTCGGCTACAGATTTCTTTCCATTCTTCATTAAAATGTTTATAAATTTGGTGAGCAATTCGGATTTATACTTGAAATCTGGAAGAACTTTTCTTCTCGATGTAATTTTTCGACGTGACATAAGTATCCTGCATCTAAATTAGTGAAAACTTTAAACATAGATTTTTTTAAAATTCATCTATTTTAATTTTATTTTTTTCTTTTTGTACCATATTTAGAACGTCCTTTTTTACGATCCTTTACCCCAGAACAATCTAAAGTTCCTCGTACCGTATGATATCTTACTCCAGGTAAATCCTTTACTCTTCCACCTCTAATCAAAATCACAGAGTGTTCTTGAAGATTATGACCCTCACCTCCGATGTAAGAAGAGACCTCTTGACCATTTGTTAAACGAACACGACAAACTTTTCTTAATGCTGAATTTGGTTTTTTTGGAGTAATTGTGTAAACTCTAGTGCATACGCCTCTTTTTTGAGGACAGCAATTTAAAGCTGGAACATTACTTTTAGCGATTTTTGATCTTCTTGATTTTCTAACTAACTGGTTGATTGTAGTCATTTTATCTTAATTTTTACATTTCTCATTGTTTTATTATTGCAATCATTTATGAAAATGATTATCCCCTTAAAAAGTTCTTAGTATTTATATACGAAAGCTTCACTGATTAATCAAATTTTTTAAGATTTTTCCAAATGAAATAAAAAAATTTTTTAAAACGTTATCTAAAGGATTTTTTAAAAATACCAAAGAAAATCTATTTTTCTGTTTCGATAGAAAAATCATATGCTTTGAATACTTCTAATTTAGAAAAAAGTTATTTAATTTAATTTTATCGTCAACCTTATTAATGTTTTAGCAACATAAAATTTATGAATCTCTTAAAGAAATCAAAAACTATAATTCGAAACAAATATTGGAATATATTAACTCTTTATAATTTATAAGATGAGTTTTTTAAATGAGCTTTAAGAATTGTTTAAAATCAAGTTCGTTTTATTTCAATATAATTTTATATGGAAAGAATGAAAGTTGAAAAAAAAATAAGTTTAATAATCCTTTCTTTTTAGTCTATTATTTATTAAGTTAAAAGTCTATTAAAAGTTAAGAAAAGATGCCCGAAGGCGGAATCGAACCGCCGACACAAGGATTTTCAGTCCTCTGCTCTACCTACTGAGCTATTCGGGCAACAAAAATGTTTAACGAATTATATCAAATCTTTAAATAAACCTTTCAAAATAAAAAAAAGTAAAAAATCTTTACTTTTTTTGCATTATTCTTTTCGTGGTCTCTACGATAGATTGAGTATATGGATCTATCTCTACATTTACAAAGTCATCTATTTTTCTTTTTGATATATTCGTGCTACGAATTGTTTCAGGAATTAAATTGATATGAAAACTTTTTTTTAATACTTTTCCAACTGTTAAACTGATTCCATCTATTCCAATAAAACCTGTTTCCAATATATAATTCATAGATTCTATTTTTTTTGGACTTAGAGAGATTATCAAATTATTTTTTGATTTTGAGATTTTAATTATTTTTGCTATCGTGAAGATATGACCGGACATTAGGTGTCCCCCAATTTCATCTCCAAATCTGATAGATCTCTCTAAATTTATCAGATCTCCTACTTGAACATTTCCAAAATTAGTCATTTCTAAAGTTTTTCGAATCAAATCAAAACTGATTTCATTATTTTCGGTTTTAGTAACAGATAAACAACATCCATTATTTGAAATTGACATACCAACTTGAATTTTTGGAATTAGTAAATTTTTAGGAAATTTAACTGTGTACTGTTGAAAATGATCTTTCTTGAGAACTCTGACAACTTTTCCAACTCCTTGAACGATTCCAGTAAACATTTTTCAAAATATTTAAATTAATCTATTTCTAAAATTATATAACTATGAATGTTCTTAGTTTATCTAAAATACAATTTGTTTCAATTGTATTAGATAAATTTTATTAATAATTTTAATAAAAATTGTGTTATAAAAAATCTTTTCATTGATTTATTAATCTAAAAAATAAAAACTTAAATAAATAGTGCTTTAAAAAATAGATTAGTTCATATTAAATAGTGCTTTTCTTCTTTTCTTGATAACTTCTGAAAAGATATTTACTTATAAAAGTGTTAAGAATATCATAAAAAATACCAGTAATTTTTAGTATTTTTAATACTAGTAATTTTCAATACAATGTGGTAATTTTTGCTTACTTACTAATAAAATTTATCTATCTTCCGGGGAAACGATTGCGTTCGTAGCTTAAAGGGAGAGCAACACCTTGACGTGGTGAAGGAGATGGTTCGATTCCATTCGAACGCATTTTACAACGTGTTTAACTCAAAATTTTGTGAAAAATTCGTGGTTTAACTAGTTTATTTTTCTAAAAATCAGAAAAATGGATGAATAGTTTAAAATACTCACAAAAAGTAGTATTACCAAATGTAAAAATCTGAATAAAATACTTAATTCTCTCCAATCTGGAATAATTTTCATTAGAAAAGATAAAAATAAAGTAGTTGAAATTGATGAAATGAATATTTGAAGAGTTAGCCTTTTCCAGAGATCAGGGAGTATACGGATTTCTTTTTTATGTAATATGTAAGATAAAAAAAATATGTCAAACCAACTGGTTAATACTGTTGATAAAGATATTCCAATGTGTTTAAAAGAATTAAATAACAAGAAATTAGTTGTCTGAGATAATATCAAATTTATAAAAGATATTTTAAAATGTGTTCGAGTATCTTTGATCGCATATAGGACAGATATCATTATTTTTAATAAACTATGACTAATAATTCCGAAAGAATTTACTTTTACGGAATATTGAATCATGTTGATGTGAAAAACATCAAAATTCTTATATTGAAATAATGTAATTACTATTGGATAGGATAATTGAAAAATAATAATAAAAAATAGCATAGATATGGAAGAAGACATTTCTATTCCGTAATGTAGTATTTTATGAAACTTTTCATTCGTTTTTTTAAACGCATTTTTTAACAAATTTGGAAATAAAATAGTGTTTAAAGATGAGATGAATATTCCAACAGGAACACTACTTATCTTTTCAGCATAATATAACCAAGAAAACGATCCAATTGGAAGAAAAGATAAAAATACATTGTTGAATATTACAATGCATTGATTGAGTAATGAAATAGAGATTGAAGAATATAAAATCTTTAATGAATCATAAAAATCAGATATCTTAAAGTTAATTTTAGGAAAGAAAATGATATCAATTTTTTTCAAACATAAAATTTGATAACAGAGTTGAACACCCCCTGATGCGATTATTATAAAAGATAGAATATTGATAGAATTTTTAAAGAAACTTGATATGAATAGGAGTCCAATGAAACAAGCATTAAAAATTATCTGAGATAACGAAGATTTATAAAAAAAGTTCCATGCATATAGAACAATGTTAGAAAAGGTTATTAACGTATTTATAATTAAACTTGGAAAAGATTCTCTCAATAAAATGATCGCAAGATTCAGAGTTTTCTCTTGATTTATTAATCCTGGAGCAAAAATAAAAATTATCCATTTTGAAAAAATTATTCCAACTATAATCAAAAAGGATAAAATTGTGATGAAATTTCCAGATGTTTTCGATAAAAACTTTCTAATTTTTTCTTGATTATTTTTCTTCTTGTATTCTATTAATAACGGTAAAAACATTTGAATAATCGTTCCTTCTGTAAGAATATATCTAAATATGTTAGAAAGTTTTGAAACCAGTATAAAAGCATCTGTTTGATATCCAATTCCAAAAAAAAACACAATGGAAATTTCACGAAAAAATCCTAATATTTTAGATACAATAGAAAAGACTGTATGATTCAAAAACGATTTTGCTAGATTCAATTTAAAATTCATGATTTTTAATCATTTTCGAAAAGATAGTTTTTACGCTCTTTAGAGTTTGATTACTAAGTTTTCTTTAATCATTGTGTAAGAATTTATATGAACTTTTTAAGAGAAGAGTCATCCAACTTCCTGAAATATCAATTAAGATGTCTTTTAAAAAGATATTTGTAAAGTAAAAAGAAATATTTCTCAACTTATCTGATTGAAGATTTTTCGAACCAAAAAATATAATTGAGTCCATGAAGTATTTTAGTATGAGAATTGGTTTTTCAGAATTATCTTTAAACAACTTTTATTTTAAAGATTAAAAACATTTACAACGACTAAAGTTCTTGAATTTTTAACTGTGTTCATTAACTTCTTGTTTTGGTGAGATGTCCGAGTGGATTAAGGAACGTACTTGGAAAGTACGAGTATATGATATATACCGAGGGTTCGAATCCCTCTCTCACCGTTTAAAAATACGTATCTTTTAAAAAATTTTTTTGTATATTTTTCTGACTCATCAGAATATTCTTGAAATCAAGAGGGTCTTTCTAATTAAAGAATAGAATTAGAAAATCTTTTTAATATCGTTAAGAAAATTTGAAGAATATTTTTGAAGAAATCGGAGTGCTTCTTCTTTGTTTTATATCTTTAAGATCTTATAGTACGATTTTAATATCGTCCGAAAGTAACTCTTTCTTTTCCGCTATAGTCCTGAATTGTTTTTATTTTTTGATAAGAAGATTTTATAAAAAATTCTCTTACTTTTTTTCCCTGATTACATCCGTGCTCTATTAATAACCATCCGTTCTTTTTTAAAAATTTTTTCGAATCTTTAACAATAATTCTTATATCAAATAGACCATTGTTGCTCGAAATCAAAGCTCTTCTTGGTTCATAACGAAGATCTCCAAACTTTAGACAGGGATCATCTTTTGAGATGTAAGGAGGATTACTAACTATTAAATCAAACTTTTTTTTCTTTTTATGAAAGCAATCAAACCAATTACTTTTTAAGAATTTTACATTTCTAATTGATAAATTAGAAGCATTAGCTCTTGCGATAGAAATAACTGATTCATCGATATCTGTTCCCACTATAAAAGAGCTTTGTAACTCCTTGGCTAGAGCCAGAGATATGGGACCAGCTCCAGCTCCTAAGTCTAATATTTTTAATCCTTTCTTTTTATTTGCTAATTTTAGAGCCAACTCTACTAAATGTTCTGTTTCAGGTCTCGGTATCATAGTAACATTGGATACCAATAAAGGTAGAGACCAAAATTCTTTCTCTTTAATTAAATATGCTACTGGAAATCCTATATTTCTTAAAAGTAATAGTTTCTGAAGTTTCTTTTGTTGGTCTAGAGTAATTTTTCTTTCCGGATTTACGATGATATCAGTTTTTTTTTTAATACGTGTTCTAAAAAAATCATCGCTTCTCTTTTAAAAATCAATTTTTTAAATGCATAATCCAACCAAAATTTACATTTCATATCAATCTAAATATTATTTTTATCAGTTAACTATTTTACCAATTAAGATCTCAAGTTTTCCATTCATGACTTCGTTTATCTGATACGTAACTGAATTAGTTCTATGATCTACTATCGTTCCTCTTTGAAAGTTATAAGTTCGAATCCTATCAGATCTTTCTCCAGATCCAAACAAAAACTTTTTTTTATAAGATTTTTCCTGAGCAACCTTCTTCAATTCTAGATTTTTCAACCTAGCTAATAATACAGACATAGCTTTAGCTCTGTTTTTATGTTGAGAACGCTCATCTTGGCATTCCACAGAAATTCCTGTTGGAATGTGAGTAACTCGAATTGCAGAGTTTGTCGTATTCACATGTTGACCTCCTGCTCCAGAAGAACGAAAAGTGTCTATTCTTATATCGTTTTGATTAATTTTGATTTCAGAAGCATCAACTTTTAAAAGTATCGCTACTTTACAAGAGGAAGTGTGAATTCTTCCTCTTGATTCTGTCTCTGGTATTCTTTGTACCCGATGTCCTCCAGATTCAAATTTCAATTTCCTATATACTTCTTTTCCAGAAATTTTGGCAATGATTTCTTTATATCCTGAACCAGACTCGATTTCATTGATGCTGATAATTTCCACTTTCCAGGAACAAGATTCTGCATATTTACAATACATTCTAAAGAGATCCTTTGCAAAAATAGCTGCTTCGCTACCTCCAGTTCCCGCCTTAATTTCCAAAAAACAATCTTTTCGATCGTTCTGATCCTTTGGAGTTAATTGATTTCGTAATCTATTTTCTACTTTTTTCTTTAAATTAATCAATTTATTGAGTTCTTCCAAAGCTAAACTTTTCAATTCTTCATCGAGTATCAACTTTTTGATTTCCTCTATTTCTTTTCGGATAGATTCAATCTTTTTAAAATTAGATATAATTTTAAACAGTTTTGTGTATTCCCTCTGTAAAGAGGGACGAGATTTTGAATTATAAATAGATGATTTATTTAGAAAGTTCTTCTGAATTGTCTTAAATTTTTTCTTAATTTTCTGATATTCTTCAAATATCGATTTTTTCATAACATAAAAATTTTTAAGAAGTTAGTAACAGTAAAAATTGTTTGAATTAAATAATTTTTACATATTAGATATATTTTTGATTTTTTGGAAAGTAGATTGTTGATTTTTTCATAAAAATTTTTGTATTTTTCTAAATATTCTTCAATTTTTATATTTTTATGAGTCAATTTTAAAAGATTTTAGAGATCTTCAAATGAAATAGAAAAATTATTTTCAATAAAAATTAAAAACACATTCCATTTAATCTTCTATTTCGATATAAAATATTCAAACGTACATATGTTTACTGAAAATTCACAGTAAATAACCAAAAAATTTATTTTAAAGTATAGTACAATAAACAAGTTTTTGATTTTTTGAATTGAATTTTTATGATACATTCTTTTAATCAATTGTTTAATCTTTATCATCGTCTATATTGTGTAAAATTAAAAGAAGAATAAATAGAACTAAAAATTTAATCCTTTATCTAAAAAAATTATATTAGTTCTTCGTATTATTGGAGTAATTTATTAAAAATGATATTCTGGCCCTCTCCTGCTAAAATTAATTTATTTTTCAGGGTAAATAAAAAAAGAGAAGATGGATATCATGAAATACAAACCTTATATCATTTTTTGAACTACGGAGATACGATCGGGATCAATGAAAGAAGAGATGAAAAAATTAAACTGTTATACAATTCGAAATTTAAAGGTTTGATCAAAAATAACTTAATCTTACAAGCAGCTTCTTTATTTCAAAAGTACTGTATGAATAATTTTCCAGAAAAAAAATTTTCTGGAGTAAACATTTATGTTAAGAAAGTTCTACCAATTGGATCAGGATTAGGGGGCGGATCTTCTAATGCTGCTACTACTTTAGTAGCTTTGAATTATCATTGGAGAACAAAGATATCAAAAAGAATTTTATGTAGTATTTCAAGCAATTTAGGAGCAGATGTTCCATTTTTTGTTAATGGAAAAACTTCTATTGGAGAAGGTATTGGACAAAATCTTCATCCAATTCAAATAATTCCGAAATGGTATTTAATAGCATATCCTAAAGTTTCTGTATCTACTAAAGAAATTTTCAAAAAATTAAATCTAAAAAAAATATCTGATAGAATTCCTAGAGAAATCCTTTTAAACAATAAATATCAAAACGATTTGGAAGAATTTGTAAAACATTCTTTTCCTGAAGTAAAAAAATGCATAAATTGGTTTAAAAAAAAGTCTCTATCTCCTATCATGACAGGAACAGGATCTTGTATTTTTGTTCAGTTTTCTTCAAAATCAGATGCATTGAAAATATTAAAGAGTATTCCGAAATGGATGGAATGTTTTGTGGCCGAGGGAGCTAACGATTCTCCTTTGTATACATTTAAAAGTTACATAATGAAAGAAAAATTTAAACGAGAAGATCATATATAATGAAAATAAAAATTTTTTCTGGAAGTTCTGTATTAAAATTATCAAGAAAAATTTCGAAATATTTATATACTGAATTAAGTGATGTAAATATTGGAAAGTTTAGTGACGGAGAAACCAATATCAATATAAAAGATAGTGTTCGAGGAAAAGATGTTTTTGTCATTCAATCTACTTGTTTTCCAGTTAACGATCATTTGATGGAACTAGTATTAATGATTGATTCATTATATAGAGCTTCTGCAAGAAGAATTACTGCAGTTATTCCATATTTCGGTTATGCTAGACAAGATAGAAAAACTGGTTCTACTAAGACTCCAATTGCTGCGAAAATAGTAGCGGATATTTTATCTGTTGTTGGAACTAATAGAGTATTGACAGTGGATTTACATACAGAACAGATACAGGGATTTTTTAACATACCTATTGAGAATATCTCTGGAAGCGAAGTGATATTAGAAGATATTCGATCAAAAAAATTATATGATCCAATTATCGTTTCTCCTGATATCGGTGGAATTACTCGAGCTAGAACGATTGCAAAACTTTTTGGAAACATAGAAATAGCTGTTTCTGACAAAAATAGACCTAGAGCAAATACTTCAAAAACTCTTCAAATTATTGGAAATGTTAAAGATCGAGATTGTATAATAGTAGATGACATAGTAGATACTGGGTCTACTTTATGCAGTACAGCTGAGATGTTAAAAAAGAAAGGAGCTCTTAAGGTAATTGCATATGCTACTCATCCGGTATTTTCTGGAGACTCTTTAGAGAAGATTAATAATTCTTTCATAGATGAAATGATTGTATGCGATACAATTCCAATATCCAAAAAAATTAAAGGTTTTAAAAACGTTCGATATTTAACTACATCTTTTATATTATCTGAATCTATTAAAAAAATTAGTTGTGAAATGTAATATTTTTCTAGAATGTAAAATCTAGCGAATAGATTTCCGTAGGTTTTATACTTTATATTATCTCATGAGAGCGAATTGTTTGTTTAAACTGATAGCTGGATTATCTAATCCTAAAAGATACTCTGGAACTAGACATAATGTTGGAGAATTATTTGTGAAATTTTTTTCTAAAAAATTTGGAAATAAATTAGTACAAAATAAAAAATTTTTTGGAAAAATCGATAAACTATCTTTTCTCAATTCAAAGGTCTTTCTTCTTGTTTCAGATCTGTATATGAACAATAACGGAATTGCTATTTCTCATTTCTGTAACTTTTATCATATTTGTCCAAAAAAAATTCTAGTTGTACATGATGAATTGGATCTTCCTCCTGGATCACTAAGGATCAAAATAGGAGGAAGTTATAACGGACATAAAGGAGTTTTAAGTGTAGAAGAAAAATTGGGAAGTTCAGAATTTTATCGCCTAAGAATTGGAATCGGAAGACCTTATAAAAATCAAAAAGTTTCTGAGTTTGTTTTGAATTTTCCGGATCGTCTAGATCGAGAATTGATCTCCCTAGCAATCAATCGAGCTTCAAGTTATCTTTATTCTGCCATTCAAAAAGATATTTGCTTTTCCAAGATTCAAAATTATATAAACTCTATTAATTATAAATTTTAAATTTTCCAGTTCTTTTAAATATCAATTCCAATCTATAATTTTGATCATATGTATTTTCTTTTAACCCTAGAAGTTAATTGAGAAACTGATCGATACAAACATGATACATCGTGACCTTTAAATGCTTCCTCAATTGGGAATTTTTTTTCACCCCATATAATGACTTCGTCTCCCACTTTGTCGCAAAGATGCTCTCCAAGATCTACAAAAATCATGTCCATCAAGATTGACCCAATAACAGGCACTCTTCTTCCGTTGATTAGAACCCAAGAATTCTTTGAATCACAACTATGATAACCATCTCCATATCCTATGGATACTATTCCAATATATGTTTTTTTTCTATTATTGATCCAATTTTGTCCGTAACCCAACGTTTGACCGGGTTTAAATTGACGGACAGAAATTAATTTTGATTTTAGTTTCATAGCTGGAATCAATCCAAATTCCCTTCCATTTCTTCCGAACTTTGGAGAGATTCCATACATAATAATTCCTGCCCGAACCCATCGTAGATGAGAAGACGGCCAAAATAGTATTCCAGAAGAAGATGCTATGGAATTTTTCCCATTTTTATCAATTATAAATTTTTTAAATCGATCTAATTGAAGCTGAGTAAAATCAAAGAGATACGGTTCTTGAATATTAGCACTGCTGAAATGACTTATCGTATTGACTGGCTTTCTTACATTTTTACATTTTTTTAATCGATTGTATATTTTGACAGCTTGATCTGGAAGAAAACCCAATCTGTTCATTCCAGTGTTGATTTTCATCCATACTGCAATTGGGAATTTTATTTTTTCTTTCTCTAATATATTAATTTGTTCGTGGTTATGAACTACAACTTCCAAACGAAGTTGACTAGCTAATTTTAATTCTTCATAATTAATAAAACCCATAAGAGATATGATTGAATTTTTAATACCATCATCAACGATTTTATGCGCCTCTTCAATATTAGATACTCCAAAATAATCTACAAAATCTTTTAATGTTCTTGTAACGAACTTTGATCCATGTCCATATGCATTAGATTTTACTATGGCAATTATGCGACTATTATTGGTTAATTTTTGAATTTTTTTAATGTTATAGATCAAAGCCTTTTTACGAATTAATGCTATTTTCATATTAAGCCGTTTTCAATCGTAATATAAATCGCTCATATCTGAATAATTATCAAACCTCGACCATTGTCCATTGAATGTAAGATGAACCTTTCCAATAGGTCCGTTTCTCTGTTTGCTTATTATGATTTCCGCTATTCCTTTGAGGTTAGAGTTATCATTATACATTTCATCTCTGTAGATAAACATGATCAGGTCTGCATCTTGTTCAATAGATCCTGATTCTCTCAAATCAGAATTAACTGGTTTTTTATCGGCTCTTTGTTCCAAACTTCGATTTAATTGAGACAAAGCTATAATCGGAATTTTCAACTCTTTAGCTAAAGATTTTAAAGAACGAGAAATTTCAGCGATTTCCAATGTTCTATTTTCGTATATGGAAGGCACTTTCATTAGTTGTAGATAGTCAATCATTATCAAACTCAATCCGCTGTTTTCTCTGTAGATTCTTCTTGCTCTTGATCTAATTTCAGTAGGTGTCAATCCAGAGGAGTCATCAATATATATATTATTCTTTTCGATCAGCGATTTTATTGTATTGGAAATTCTAGACCAATCTTCATCTTTTAATCTTCCAGTTCTAATTTTTGTCTGTTCTACTCTAGAAAGAGAGGATAGCATTCTAACCATAATTTGATGCGCTGGCATTTCAAGACTGAATATTAATACAGGTTTTTCTTCTGTCATAGCGACATGCTCACATAAATTCATTGCAAAAGTTGTCTTTCCCATCGAAGGTCGAGCTGCTATGATGATCAAATCAGAGTTTTGTAATCCGGCTGTTTTTTCATCTAAATCTTTATATCCTGTAGATATTCCAGTCAAATTACTGTACGGTTTTTGACGTAATTTCTCTATTTTTCGAACGGTTTCAGAAAGAACTTCTTCAATTCTTTTCGGTCCTCTTCCTTGTTTCGACCGAACTTCAGAAATTTGAAAAATAAGAGATTCTGCTAAATCTATCAGTTCTTGACTGGTTCTTCCTTTTGGATCATATCCAGCATCCGCTATTTCATTAGCAACTTCAATCATTTCCCTGATGATAGCTCTCTCGCGAATGATATTAGCGTATGCATTAATATTGGCTACGCTTGGAATATTCTTTGCTAATTCAGCAAGATACGCAAATCCTCCAACTTTTCCTAAATTTTCTTTCTGATTTAATGATTCGGAGAGTGTGATCAAATCGATCGGACTTCTTCTCTCAAAGAGAAGTTGCATTTCAGAAAATATAATTCTATGAGGATGGCTAAAAAAATCTTTTTTATTCAATTTTTCTGATATCTTCTCCCATTTCTCGTTATCAATCATCAAACCTCCTAGTACGGATTGCTCTGCTTCCAAAGAATAAGGAGGAGTTTTGATTCCTATCATTTTATGATCTTCCCAATTGATTGAGTTACCTTTTTTATTAAAGTACTTTTTCATAATTAATTAGGAAAATGAATTCATTTCTACGATTTTTCATTGCTTTCAATTGAAAATTAATTATTTTATATCCTTCTTATCTCTTTATAGTATCTTACTATGATCGATATATCTACTCTCTTTCAATTTTATATAAATCGTAACTCATTTCTTATGGATATTGATAAGATTTCTTTAAAAATTTGAGAACGAATAGAGAGTTTCCTTATTATGATGAAACTAAATTTTTTTATAAAGTCAATCTTTGGATTACTTCAATTGCTCATAGTTATCTTTTAGATAAAGTAATTTCTACATATGGATTTCATTTTATTTCTTAATCAAAGAAAGTTTTTTGATGCCTGATAAAAAGGATATCTTTCTTAACATCTTTTAAAAAAATGCATCATATCGATCGAAAAAATCTAAAAAATGACATAATCTTCAAATTTCGATCAGTCAATTTTGAAATACTCTATTAAAAATTCAATTTTACTGTAAATAATCGAAAGTCCGTTAAGAACGGAGTTCAATATCTTAAAAAATCGATTAAAGTGTGTGATCTAAAATATTTTTCTTGAGTTTATTTTCATAGGAAATAAATCTGATGTCGATTGCTAAAAATCTTTATGAAAAATAGAATAGCGTATTAGATTTCTTACCTTTACTGAATCTTTTCCAAAAAGTTGATAGATCTTCAAATCTCGACTCTACTTTTTTTATAATCTATCAAAAGGGAGAGAAATTCAGTAAGAATCGAGAATTTATAAAAATTAAAAATTGAAAAATAGAATGCTTTTCACTAATCAACCTCCAAACTCGTTACATTCTTGAAATAATCCCACTTTTAGATCTTTTGCAAGATATATTAATTCATCATCTACTTTTACCTCTCCGTCGGCAATACCTACAATTAGCTTTCTTCTAATGATTCTTTTGAGATGAACAAAATAACTTAATTTTTTACAAGTTGGCAAAACCTGTCCAATGAATTTTACTTCCCCTACTCCTAACGCTCTTCCTTTCCCTATTCCACCGATCCAACCAAGATAAAATCCTATCAACTGCCACATAGCATCGAGTCCTAAACAACCAGGCATCACAGGATCATTTAGAAAATGACATTTAAAAAACCAAAATTCTGGATCAATGTCTAATTCGGCTTGAATAAATCCTCTTTTAAAGAATCCATCATTTTTATTAATTTCAACAATTTTATCAATCATCAGCATATTTCCAACTGGTAGAGGAGGGCTTCCTTTTCCAAAAAGCTCGCCTCTTCCAGAACTTTCTAGCTCTTTTTTTTTATAGTATGATTTACGATTATTCATGTAAATTGATCTCTTAAGTTGAAGTGAAAATACTTCAATATATTTTTCAAAAATGTTTTAGAAAACTCTTTTCAAGAGTAAATGGAGAACCATATCATTCTTGTTCTTTTTTAAAAAAATTCTTTATAATTTTTTATAAAAAAATGTTTTTAAAATTATTAATTAGTTAATTTCTTGTTAAACTAAGACTAGACCTTTTTATTACAAAATTTTATCAATATTCAAAATGAAAATTTTCTATTTGAGTTTTTCAATACAGATCTAAAAAAGTTTAAAGCATCATAAAAAATTAAAGAATCTCTACTTTACTGCTTGAGATGCTCTTATTTTGAAATGTTTTTCGATAACCTTAACTAAATTCTTTTAACATTAGGTTTTAATGAACTTTTTGAAAATAAAATATTATCAAATACAAACTGTTGGTTTAGGGAGTCCAGCTATTTTTGAAGCTTGAAAAATCGGATTCTTTGGAAATAATTGATATAATTTTCTGCTACTCAATCTATTTCCATACATTTTATACAGAAACTCATCCAAGTCTCTCATTTTTGGAAAAATACCAAATTTGAAGTAGAATTTTCTTATCAAATTGATTATTTTCCAATGATCCATTGTTAATTCAATTCCTTCTAACTTTGCTAATTCAAAAGCAACTTTTTGATTCCAATTTTCTGGGTATTTAATAAATCCTTCTTTATCTTTTTTATATAAATCTTTTTTAAGTTCATTCATAAATCGATTTCCGTAGTTTTTTAATTATTTTTTACTTTCAAAAATAAATTAGAAACATTTGAATTTTATGTTAAAATTTTTTTGAATTCTACGATAATTTGATATATTTTACTAATGGAGGAGTGGCCGAGTGGATTAAGGCAACGGTCTTGAAAACCGTCAACAGTGAATAACTGTTCAAGAGTTCGAATCTCTTCTCCTCCGGAAATTAATGATTTTTTCATTTTCTAGAGGAAGAATGAATTGAGTATTGATGGATAAAGACGACATTCTCTTTAAAGAGAAGATAAGTTTCTTTTTCAAGAAATGTGTTAAAAAACTTCGAAAAGTTTGAAAAAATAATTTTTTCAAATCGTAGATTTTTAATCTTCTAAAAAAGATAAAAATAGTATTTGGCAAATTCGAGATACTTTAAACGTATATAAAATTTTTACAGATTTTTCAAAATAAAAATCATATTCTTCTACGACCCCTTTTATATAAGATAATTCGATGGTATAAGATGAAAAAGAATTTCTCTTTTATTATAGAATTTCTTTATTTCACACTTTCATGACCTAAATTTTTATCCTCATCAATTTTTAATTTTTAATATTCTTAAAATTTCGATTTTCTTTGACTAATTTAAGATTGCCATTAATTCACTCAGATTGTTTCCTTAAAAATGTTGGAATTTCTAAGTAATTTTTTTTCTCTTCATCTGAAGAACGCTTTTTTTCAATTGTTTTATTTACAGTACTAAAATAATTTTCCTTACTAGAATCCAGAGATAAATGTTGGACATAGTTTTTTTCTGAATTGAATCTTAAAGAATCGTTTTCTTTCTGATGAATTATGGGAATTTCTGATCTTCTTCTGCGAGGAGAATCCATTCCAATTCCAGTAGCGACTACGGTCACTCTGAGTTCATCATTCATTTCTGGATCGAGAGAAGTTCCGATGATTACCGTAGCATTATCAGATGAAAAGGATCGAATTGCATTTCCTACTGTTTCAAATTCATCTAATCTAAGATTAAAACCTGCATTAATGTTAACTAATACTCCCCTCGCTCCAGATAAATTAACATCTTCTAAAAGCGGACTGAAAATAGCCATTTCAGATGCTTCTTCTGCCCTATCTTCTCCTCTTGCAGATCCAGAACCCATCATAGCATTTCCCATTTCTGACATTACAGTTCTGACATCGGCAAAATCTACGTTCATCAAACCAGGTCTAGTAATTAACTCTGCGATTCCCTGTACAGCGTTTTTTAAAACGTCGTTAGCTGCGCCAAAAGCATCCAGTAAAGAAATTCCTCTTCCGAGAGTTTTCAATAATTTATCGTTTGGTAAAGTAATTAAAGAATCGACTTGTTTAGACAGTTCTAAAATACCACCTTCTGCAAAAGACATGCGTTTCTTACCTTCGAATCCGAATGGTTTTGTTACAACTGCAACAGTGAGAACATTGAGTTCTTTTGCGATTTCCGCTATTACTGGAGAAGCTCCAGTACCAGTTCCTCCTCCCATACCGGAGGCGATGAACACCATATCCGCCCCTTCCAATATGTTTTTTATCGACTCTCTATCTTCTTCTGCTGCTTGTCTACCAATTTCTGGATTTGCTCCTGCACCTAACCCTTTTGTTAGATTGTTTCCAATTTGGATTGTCTGCCCAATCGACATTTTTCTTAGGGCTTGCGCATCGGTATTGATTACAAAAAATTCAACTCCTTCTATCTTTTCTCTCGCCATATATTCGACAGCATTTCCTCCTCCTCCACCTACACCGATCACTTTAATGATCGCATCATTGATTGATTCGGTTGATTCGAGCATGATTCTTTTTACCCTCACTTAACAATTTAATGGTAATTAAAATTCTCTTTTAATCCAATTAATAACCTTATGTAACCATGTATTCAATAAAGTTTTCTTTGTGCATCTCGATTCATCTTGTAAATAAACATATTTTCCATAATGTAAAAGACCGATCACTGTTGAATAATTTGACTCTTCTGCATATTTGATCGATCCTGCAACGTTTAATGGTTTCCCAATTCTAACTTGATTCGTCTTGAATACTGTTTTAGCACACTCAATAATTCCTTCTATCTTAGATCCTCCACCTGTTAAAACGATTCCAAATTTGATCATATCTCTTTTATCTGATTGAAATCGAAGTTGTTTTTGTAATCGTAAAATTTCTGAGTTTACAAAACCTAGAAGCTCCATGTATCTTGGTTCTATTACTTTGGATAACGAATAACGTTTTAGAACTTTTGTTGAAGACCTACCTGAAATATCAGGTATCTCGATCTGTTCTTCTTTATCAATAAGATTGCTACAAGCACATCCATATTTAATCTTAATGATTTCTGCATCATTCATTAATGTTCCAAAAACATATGCAATATCACTGGTTACTATATTTCCTGCGTAGGGTATGACTTTGGTATGTCGTAAAGAACCTCCAGAATAGATAGCAATATCCATCGTTCCTCCTCCGATATCGATCATACAAACTCCTAATTCTCTTTCTTCTTCTGTTAAAACTGAATAGCTAGATGCTAAACCAGAAAATATGACCTGATCTACTTTAATTCCACATCTTTCTACAGCTTTAATTAAATTTTTTGTCATATCTACGTGGCAGGTAATGATGTGAACTTTTGCTTGTATCCTTACTCCAGATAATCCTATAGGATTTCTAATACCTACTTGATGATCGATTGCATATTCTTGCGGAATGACATGAAGAATCTCATATTTATCTCTAATACGAACTGATTTTGCTGTATGAACTACATTATCTACATCTTCTTGTGTTACTTCTTCTTTAGAAAGAATTGGAACGATTCCAATTTCATTTTGACAATTTATATGTTTTCCGGAAATTGCTAAATATACAGAGGATACTTGACAATCGGCCATCATTTCCGCTTGTTCAATCACTTGACGAATACATTGCACGACCGATTCCAAATTATTTACATATCCTTTGTTCATCCCTTGAGATTGAACATTTCCAATTCCTATTACGTTAATGGTTCCATCTTGAAGTATTTCTCCGACTAAAGAGGATACTTTGTAAGTTCCGATCTCTAACCCAACTATTAGTTTTTTATCTGCTATTTTAGCCATATCGAATATTTTTTGGATTCAAATCACGTTTTGAACAGAATTTTATTTTTTTTAGAATTTATATGATTTTTTCATTCATCGTAATCTATATTTTGATCTTTTTTGATCTTTTCTCTGAAAGGTAAAAAATTGATTTTTGGGAGAATTTTTATATCATTCTTCTATTCTAATAGTTCTTATCTTATTTTCTATAGATCTTTGAATACGTTCAAAATACATCGAATCATACGATGAAAAATTCAATTCATGTGTTAGAGCGGATCTTTCGAAGATCTTATGTTCGTAATGAGTATGATTTTTCTTATAAAGAAATGTATCAAACAAAAAATCATCTATATCAATGAATTTTTCAGAATATACCAATTCTTATCTTCTGAAAGATTTTCTTTTAAAAAATTGGTATTTTGTGAAATCATCTTTTGATTGTGAAGATAAGATAAACTTAAAAAGTTATACATATACATTTTTCAATCAAAACGAACTACAAACGATAATTGAAAATATAGAATATAAAATTCTTAATAAAGAATTTTTCCTACTAATTTTGAGAAAGACATGCCTGATTGTTCAGCGGCAATCTTAACTAAACTCCGATCAGTCATTCCTGGAACAGTGTTAATTTCTAATAAATAGAAGTTTCCGTCATAGTTTTGCTTGAGATCTACTCTGGATAATCCAAAACAACCTATTGCTTTATAAGCAGCTAATGCAATTTTTTTGATTAGAATTTCTTTTGATTGACTTGAACCTCCTGGACAAATGTACTCTACGAACTTATCATATTTATTTCCATAAGAAAATATTTCATCTCCATATAGATCAATTTTAATCGAGGGTAATATGTAGTACGGATTTAAGATCGATACAGTATATTCTGGACCAATTATGTATTTTTCTATAATAATGTACTGATCATACTTAAAAGATTCTACCAGAATTCTTTCGGCTTCTTTCAAAGAGAACGCTTTTCTTACTCCTATACTGGATCCTTCTGAGTCAGGTTTAATTATTAAAGGAAATCCAATTTTTTTAAAAACAGAAGATATTGCAGATCTAGGTTGCATAAAAAAAGATTTTTTATTAATATAAAAAAAAGGAGCTGTTGGTAATTTTAAAGAAAACCATATTTTTTTGGTCAAAATTTTGTGTGTTCCTATAAAAGAAGAGTAAAAACCATTTCCTGTATAATTCATCTTGAATTTGTCTAATATTCTTTGAATTGTTCCATCTTCTCCATTTTTTCCATGCAATGCAATGAAAATTTTATCATACCGAACAGAAGCGATGCGATCGATACTAAATTGGTATTTGGTATCGATCAGATCCGATTGAATTCCGAGGTCTTTTAAAGAATTTGCTATGTTCTTTCCAGACTTTAAAGAAATCGTTCTTTCACTAGAATTTCCACCATATAGTATTGCAACTTTCAATTCTTTATATCTCATATTTACCTATTGGATGCGATATTTTTTTAATAGTATTGCATATCTTTATGCAATCATATTCAGAGGCGCTTTGAACTAAAATGATATCTTTATTTTGAATAACTTTTTTTAAAATATCGATCAATTGATCTTCTTTAAAAAAGAGAAAAGATGTATTTTTTTTTCTGTTTTTCATCTCTTGATGAAACGAAAAAACATTTAATTTAGATATTTCCCTTTCCCCTGAAGAACATATTTCAGTGATCAATAATAAATCTACTTTTTCTAGCACATTCAAAAAGTAATTATAAAATTTTTGAAATCTGGTATATCGATGAGGTTGAAAGATCATTATTATCCTATTTCTTTTCCATCCTACTCTTATCGTTTCAATAGTAAATCGAATAGCATTAGGATGATGACCATAATCACTGATTAATAAGAATTTACAAAAATTTCCATCTTGATTTTTAAGAATAAATTTTCCTAAAAAATCTAACCTATTAGAAACTCCTTTGAAGCATTTTATAGATTTTTGTATTCTATCTTCTTTAATTCCGAAAAGTTTTCCTAATATGATAGTTGAAGTTGCATTTAAAACATTATGTACCCCAGGAGTATTCATCTGAAATGAATAGATAGAATGAGATGGATCCAAAATGGAAAAGTGACATCGATTTTTTTTTTGTTCATAAGAAAGAATTCTAAAATGAGAATCTTTTCTAAATCCATATGTTATCATTTGACAATGTATATTTTTTATAATAGATCGAATAGCTGAATTTTCTATACATAGTATCACTTTGGAAAAGTGAGATAATTTTTGAATAAATTTCAAGAAAGTATGTTTTAACTTTTTAAAACTATTTTCATAGTTATTAATATGATCTACTTCTAAACCGGTAACTATCAGAACTGAAGGGTCAAATTGGAGAAAAATAGGATGGCTTTCGTCCATTTCTATGACTACTATTTCATTTCTTTCATTCCAATATGCACATTCTTTTAATGATTTTGAAAATCCTCCGATTATGTAATTTGGATGAAAGTTTTCGTTTTTTAACATTTCAGAAATCATAGAAGTTGTAGTTGTTTTTCCATGAGTTCCTGTTATAACTATACTGAATCTGTTCTTCACTATTTCAGATAATATTTCGATTCTATGAAAAACAGGAATGTTATATTTTTGTGCTTCAACGATTTCGACGTTATCCTGTGAAATTGCTGAAGAGATGACGATCAAATCTGATCCAATAACATTTTTAGGTCGATGAAAAAAATTAATCTTTGCTCCCATTGAAATTAATTGGTCTGTCATTTTATTCTTTAGAAGATCGGAACCATATATTTCATATCCAGATTCGATTAAGACTTTTGCTAAGCTTCCCATTCCGACACCTCCTATACCGATTAAATAAATTTTAACTTTAGAAGGATTGTTTCTTGATAATAGTTCTTTTAAATTCATTTTAATATTTTTGTTTAGTTCTAAACTGTAATGATTTTTATTTTTTTGAAGATATGATTAGATTTTTTACAATTTTTTCTTCTGAATTCCGTACAAATAAGATACTTTTAAATTTTTTTGATATCCTAGATATTTCATCACGATTCCATTTTTTTAATTGATTAATCAATTTTTCAGAAAAAAAATTCGATTGTTCAATAATTTTAATGAGTCCAGATTTAATTAAAGGTTCAATATTCCGGTATTGATGATTATCTCGGTGTTTGTAAGGAACAAAAATGGTCGGTAATCCTATTGAATCTATTTCACTAACTGTCATGGCTCCGGATCTTCCAATGAGAATATCTGCCCAACGATAAGCCGAAGCAATATCTTGTATAAACTCAATAGTTTTATAACAATTTTCTTGAACACGAAGTCTTTTATATCTTTCTAGGGTAGAACTCTTCTTTCCTAAACCAGTTTGATGAAGGATTAAAACTTTGTTACAGATTTTCGAGGCAACTTTCGGTATTTTTTTGTTAAAAATGTCAGATCCTTGACTACCTCCTATCACTAAAACTCGAACTTTTCCAATTCTTTCATAAATTCTATATTTTGCAAATGGAATCGATAATATTTCTTTCCGAATTGGATTTCCTACAGTTTGAGCTTGAGAAAAAGTTTTGGGATAGGCTTGCAAAATTTTAGAAGCAACTTTTGATAACAATCTATTTGTTAATCCTGCAACTTTATTTTGTTCATGCAAGACCATCGGAATTCTGCAAATCCAAGATGCTACTCCGCTTGGAGCAGATACATATCCTCCTAATCCAAAAACAACATTTGGTTTATGTTTTCGAATAATTTTGATTGATTGTATTATCGAGAAAACTAGCTCAAAAAATTTTTTAAAATATTGAAAAAAATTCCTTCTTTTTAATCTAGAAATTTTTATAGTTTCTAAAATAAATCCGTATTTTGGAACAATGTTTCGTTCCATTCCTGTTTTCGATCCGATCCATATCACGTCCCATTGTATCTTTCTGAAATGTTGAGCAATTATTATTCCTGGAAATATATGACCTCCTGTTCCTCCGGATATAATGATTATTTTTTGAATTTGATTCATATAATTACCTTCTAAATGCTTGAATTTTATTCATTTTAGTCTCAAAATCTATCCTTAATAATATTGCAATCTTAATACAAGTTATTAACTTACTAGAACCTCCGTAACTGATTATCGGCAACGTGGTTCCTTTTATCGGTAGAATTCCTATAGAAGATCCTATATTGATAATGGATTGTATGATTATTAATAAACTAATTGAGTAAGCTAAAAATCCAGAAAAATATTGAAAATCTTTCAAAGCGTTTCTTCCAATATTCATTCCCTGAAAAAATATAAAAAACAAAGATATCACTATCATTGCAATGCCTAAATATCCCAGTTCTTCTCCAATGATAGATATGATAAAATCCGTGTGAGGTTCTGGAAGGAAATTTATTTTTTGAATTGAGTTTCCGATGCCCTGTCCGAACATTTTTCCTCTTCCAAAAGATAACATAGAATGAACCAATTGATATCCATCTCCTAAATAATTAGACCAAGGATTCAAAAAAGATATTAATCTTTTTGCTCTATATGAACGAAAATATATTAAAGATAGAACTATCGTTGTAAAGATGGCACTGCTTGCTGATAGAAAAAGAAAGTTTTTTCCAATCAAAAATAGCATAAATAAAAGAGATGAATATAATATTACTAACGTTCCAAAATCGGGTTGTGATAAAAGTAATTTAGATACGATAAGAATTATAGAAATTAATTGAATTGTGGAAGTTTTTTTGTTTTTTTCAGATAGATAAGAAGATAAATAGCAAGAAAAAGATATTTTTACTAGTTCAGAAGGCTGAATAAATGCAATTTTAATATTTATCCATCTTTTTGCTCCATGGTTTGATATTCCAAAATAATTCAATGTGAGCAATAATATTATGGAACATAATATTAATTTATTCTTATTCTTTTTCCACTTATATATAGGTACATTAAATACAAAAATCATACATAAGATGGATATGATTGAATGAATGAAGTTCTTCTTTAAAAAAGATAGATAATCTGTTCTTATTCGATTTCCAACAGATACGGAAGAAGAACCTACCATGATGATGCTAAAGATTAACAAAATGATCGTGACTGATAGAAGAGATCGATTATAGAGATGAGATTTTTTCATCTTTTGAATGCTTTCTTAAAGTTAAGAACCCAATTTTTTAGCTATTTCTGAAAAAACTGATCCTCGATGTTCGAAGTTAGAGAATTGATCCAAACTGGAGCAAGCTGGGGATAACAATATAATATCTCCTGATTCAGTATTCTTTGAAACTTTTAACATGCACTGTTCTAACGTATTTAATACGATACTATCGTTTCTCAATTTTCCGAACTTTAACTTGTCTTTTCCAAAACAATATATCCGTATCTTTTTTTTGTAAGATACGAATTCCTTTAAACGAGATATCTTTGACTTTCTTTTATCACCCCCTAATAGCAAATGTATCTTATTATTTGCTTTTATGCTCTTCAGAGCGGCAATTGTACTTTCTATATTGGTTGATTTTGAATCATTGATCCATATAACTCCATTTTTTTTGTGAACCACTTGTAATCTATGTGGTAAACCTGAATATCGAGATATAACAAAGAGACTTATATTGATTGGAATTCCGATAATTTCTGAAAGACAAAGTGTTGCTAGAAAATTCATATGATTGTGCTGTCCAATAATTTTGATAAATTTTATATGAATCAAATCTTTTTCAAATCTTTGAATTGTATTCTTTTTTGTGTTTAACCGGTAATCACCAGAATTAATTCCAAAACTCAAAAAATTTCTTTTATCGATTTCTTTTGGCCATATTCGATTATCCATGATATTGATAACACAATTTTTTGCAAAATCATAAATTTTTAGCTTTGCTGAAAGGTATTGATACATTCCGAATGGATATCGATCCATATGATTTTCTGAGATGTTCAAAATAACAGCTCCAATAGATTTAAGAGTACTCGTAATTTCCAATTGAAAACTGGACAATTCTAAGATATATATATCATAATCGTAATTCAATAATTCCAGTACAGGAACTCCTATATTTCCACCGAGCCCAACTTTTAAATTAGCTTTCTTAGCTATTTCCGTCAAAACAGAAGCTGTTGTACTTTTCCCGTTTGAACCAGTGATAGAAATGATCTTTTTATCTCGGTCCACTTCTCTACAAAAAAGTTCAATATCTCCTATTATCTCGATTCCTTTTCTATATGCTATTTGTATTTCTTCGTGTAATCGACTTACTCCTGGACTTAAGACAATTAGATCAGAACTAACAATCCATCCTCGATTCCAACTCCCAAAATGATAAATAACTCCTTCAGGAATGGAATGTTTCGTATATGAAGGATATTGAGTATCAATGACTTTTGGGAATATTTTTTTAGATAAGAAGAAATTAATACAAGATAAACCAGTTTTTCCTAATCCAATAATAACTACTTTTTTTCCAAAATAATTTACCATGTTATTAACAACCCAAAAATAGAAAACATTAAAGATATAATCCAAAATTTAAAAATAATTTCTGGTTCAGAATATCCTAACAGTTCATAATGATGATGTATAGGAGCCATTAAGTAAAACCTTTTATGAAATAATTTAAAATAAAATATTTGAAATATAACCGAACTTACTTCCACAGTAAAAATTCCACCGATAAGCAATAGATTTAATTCCTTTTCAAGTAACACAGATATCAATCCCATAGTACTTCCCAAAGACAACGATCCGACATCCCCCATGAATAACTTAGCTGGATGAATATTAAACCATAAAAAACCTGTACAAGATCCAATTATGGCAAAACACGCAATCGCTATTTCTGAATAATCTTTAATATTATGTAGATTATTAACTGTTAATTCAGAAGAAACAATATTTTGAGAACTTAGAATCGATATTACGGAAAATGAAAGATATACAAAAATTAGAGGCATTGAAACTAATCCATCTAATCCATCTGTTATATTTACTGCATTACTCATTCCAACTATTATAAGGTAAGAAATCATTACTCTTACAAATAAACATATGCTAGATCCAACAGAAATATCATCTTTTTTTAGAAAGTTGTTTGAAAAATCATTCGAAGTATATAAAAAAAATAACATAATTATTGTCAGTAAGGATTGCCAAAAATATTTCCATCCAGCTGTTAACCCTTTCGAATTTCTATAAACAATTTTTTTATAATCGTCTATAAAACCAATTAATCCGTAAAAAAATATGGAAAAAAATATATATTGGATATATTTGACATTGAGATTAGACCATAAAAACATTGAAGATAATACTGAGGATATTATCAATAATCCACCAAAAGTTGGTGTTTTTCTCTTTTTCAAGTGAGATTTAGGATTTTCTTCTCTAACTTTTTGAAAGAATTGAATTGACTTAAGCTTTCTAATAAAAACTGGTGCGAACAATGTGAAGAATATAGCTGAAGTTAAAAAACTTGCTAACATTCTAAATGTTAACTGAGAAAAAAAGATAAAATTTTCTGTGTTTTTTAATAACTTTTTTAATAAAAAAAATATCAAGAAAATTTTCTCCTTCTTATATCTTCGATAACTTCTTCCATTCTCATTTTTCTAGAACCTTTTATTAATATTGATATCTTCTCATGAATGGAAATTAGATAGATTAATTTTTTTGTTAATTTTTTTTTGGAATGAAAATGCATTCCATTTTGGAACGATTGGCTGATGAATAAACTGTACTTTCCAAAACTTATAATTGTGTTTAAGTTCTTGTTCTGAATTATTCTAGATATTTTTTTGTGATAGAAAGAAGAATACTGACCTAGTTCTAACATATCACCAACGACCAGTACTCGATACCCAGGCATTTTGGAAAGAACATCGATAGCTGATTTCATCGAACCAAAATTTGAGTTATATGTATCATCTAGTATAATTTTTTCAGAAGATATGTAAACCGGATACATTCTTCCATCTATGGGATGAAAATTTTTTAGTCCTTTCTCTATTTGATCAATTTTAGCTCCAACAGATATAGAAAGAGCTGCAGAGGCTATTGAATTTGAAATATTGTGTAATCCAGCTAAATGACTCGAAACTCTCGCTATTCCAAAAGGAGTATGAATATCAAATTTCATAAAAAAATTTTTTTCAGAGATTGTATTGGAGTAAAAATGAGATTTTTTCTTCTTTTTTAATGAAAAAAACCATACTTTAGAAAGATTACGAATCTTATGTTTCCAATGTTTAATATCATGGTTATCTAAGTTAATAACTGCCGTATTAAACTTTGATAATCCAAAAAATATCTCTGATTTTGCTCGAGATAAATTTGAGAAAGACCCAAATCCTTTCAGATGAGATGCAAATAAGTTATTAATTAATACGACATCTGGATTGACAATCTTGCTGGAAAACTTAATTTCTCCTAATTGACTAGCACCAATTTCAATTACTACATATTGATGAAATTCGTTCACCCGTAAAAGAGTCAACAATACTCCAAGAGAATTATTATTATTTTTTTTAGTAGAGATAGTAGATCCAACTTGAGAAAGAATCGTATGAGTCATCTCTTTAACAGAGGTCTTTCCAGAAGAACCTGTAATTGCGATAAACTTGGCTAGACTTTTTTTTCTAATCCAAGAAGCCAACCTTTCAATTGCATGGATAGTGTTTTCTACTATAATTTGAGGGTGATCAATAGATAATATTTTTTCTGATAATATCGCTAAAGATCCGTTTTTAACAGATTGTTTAGCAAAATGATGTCCATCAAAATTTTTTCCCTTAATTGCGATAAACAAAGAGCAACTTCTAAAGTTTCTGCTATTAGTTGAAATTTTTTGAATGATTAATTTACTAGCATGGGAACACGATATTTTCTGTAAGTTTCCTGAAACAATAGATGCAATCTTTTTTAAATCTGTTTGAAACATAAAGAATAGTTTTTTAGGTAACTGACTACAATCTGATAATCAGAACAAAGTATTTTTCGATCTCCTACAATTTGTTTCTCTTCATGACCTTTTCCTGCAATTAGAACTGTATCATTCGGTTTTGCTCTTGAAATAGAATATCTAATAGCATATTTGCGTTCCGGAAAATATCGTATAGATTCTAAATGAGTACATCCTCGTAAAATTTCTTTGAAAATTTTTTTAGGATCTTCAAATCTGGGATTATCATCAGTTATGATGACAAAATCAGAATATTTTTCTGCTATTCTTCCCATAATTGCTCTCTTCCCTTTATCTCGACTTCCTCCGCAACCGAATACGCACCAAATTTTTCCTCCAAAATGTTTCCTGATTGAAATTAAACATTGCTTTAAAGAATCTGAATTATGAGCATAATCTATAATAACTCTTGGATTATAATGTGAAACTAATTGCATACGTCCGATAACAGGAGATACTCTTTTCGAATTTTTAATCAAAAGATGAATTGGGTATCCAATCATCAAAAGTGATGCTATAGCTAACATGAAATTAGCTACATTAAATTCTCCTAAAAATGATGTTCTTATTTCCCCATTACCCCAGTCAGAATTGAATCGAATTATTGTTTGATTGTATAAGTATTCAATTTTTGTTGCATATAATATAGGTCGATTTAATAAATTTAATTTATTTTTATGATTAATGGATACTGCACAGGAATTTGGGAAATCTTTAATCCATTTAGATCCAACTGGATCATCTATGAAAAATACTCTATTTTTGCAATCATGTTCGTAAAATAGTTTTTTCTTCGATAATTCGTAATGCTCAATATTATTATGATAGTCTAAATGATCTCTTGTGATATTTGTAAAAATTGCGGAAGAAAAAGATAGACTACAAGTCCTTCCTTGATCCAATCCATGTGAAGAAACTTCCATAGCTACTATTTTCACGCTTTTTTCAAGAAACATTTTTAATGTTGAACAAATTTCAAAACAAGATAAAGTTGTTAGTTCACTTGGATAAATTTTTTCTCCAATTAATCCATTTCCTATAGTTCCCATAACTGCACTTTTTTGTCCAATTAATTTTGCTAATTGCGCAACGATATGAGAAACAGTGGTTTTACCATTGGTTCCTGTCACTCCAATCAACTTCATTTTTTTGTTTAAAGATCCATATAACTTTTTTGAAAAAAAAACTATTTTCTTTCTTATATTTTTGACAAATACGATTGGTATTTGATTCAAGAATTTTATGAATTCATCTTCTTTAGTTAAACTGTTGGATTCAGCAATTATAGCAGAAGCACCTCTCGATATGGCATGATTAATATATTTCCTTCCATCTTTTTGAGATCCAACAATAGCTAAGAATATATCTCCTTTTTCAATTTTTCTGCTATCTAACTTGATTTCTTTAAACTTTACATTTGCAACAAGTTTTTTTGATTGATGTAAAAGATCCGATAAATTTCGGTATGTCTTCATAAAATATGATGGCAATTTTTTATTGTATCTTTATATTTTATATAATTCAGTAATTTTTTCATAATTTCAGTGAATATTGGTGTCGATACCAATCTTCCATAATAGTTGCCTGCTTTTGGTTCATCTATAACAATTATCAATGAATATTTTGGATGAGATATCGGAGCAATTCCTACAGTACAAGAAATATATTTATGAACATATTTTGCATTATTTACCTTTTTAATCGTCCCTGTTTTTATCACTGCTTGATAATCAATCTTTTTTTGAAAAGATTTTTCTCCTTCTAAAGGAACATGTTGCATCATTTCAATTACTTCCTGAACAATTTTTTTTGGAAAAACTCTTTTTTCAAAAAATAAACCGTCTTCTTTTTTTAAAATTGATAAGTTTTGAAAAATTCCATAGTTCCCAATGATTGAATAGGCTCGAACCAACTGTAGTGGAGTGATCATAAATCCATATCCAAAAGAAAAAGTAGCTTTTTCTATGGGAGTTAATTTTTTTTGAGAAAGAGGAAATCTTCCATTTTTTTCGTTAAACAAATTCAAGTTCGTGGATTTTCCAAATCCGAAATTTGAATATGTACTTAAAATTTCTTCAGAACTCATTACTAATGCGATTTTAGAAGATCCAACATTACTTGAATGTTGTAAGATTTCTGAAATGGATGAAAAATCATATTTTTTGACATCCTTTATTAAAAATTTTCCTATTTTATAAGGTTTAGTTAGTATGATACTCTTTCGATTGATGATCTTTTCATTCAACGCTTTAACAATAATCATTGGCTTAACAGTCGATCCAGGCTCAAATAAGTCAGATATCACACGATTTTTAGTCATTTTTGTTGGACAACCATGAAAGTATCCATTTGGATTTTCAGAGGGTATACTTACCATAGATAATATTTCTCCAGTATGTATATCTAATAAAGCAGACATTCCTACTCTTGCTCTATTTTTCAGAACGTGTTTATTCATTGATTCATAAATAATTGATTGAATATCAATATCGACACTTAAAGTTATATTCTTAGGAAGTATGTCTTTTTTAATGATAGATATTTCTTCAATAATCTTTTGATTTTTGTCAACACGAACAATTTTTTTTCCATCAACTCCGTTTAAGATTGAATTAAAACTTTTCTCAATCCCTTCTATTCCAACCTGATTCACGTTGGTCAATCCTAAAAAACTGGCAGAAATTTTTCCGTATGGATAATATCTTCGTAATTCTCTGAACACATGAAGTCCTTTAATTTTCATATTGACGATTGATCTAACATTTAGCCCAACTACTTTCCTAACCAAATAAATAAACTTAAGATTCTTAGAAGAAATGATTTTTTGATAAATTCTTTCTAAAGGAATTTTAAGTTCGATGGATAATTGTTTCCAAATTTTTTGTTCTCTAATATCATTAAATTTTAGAACTATTTCTGGATTCACTCCTATAGAATAGGCTGTCACATTGATCGCTAATTTTTTTCCATTTCTATCAAATATTAATCCTCTATCATGTTTTATTTTTTTTGTTCTCAAAGATAAAAGATCGTGAAACTTAACTAACTTTTCAGAACATAAAATCTGTAAGTATCCTATTCTTAATAGAATGATGATTGCACAAAACGAAAAAATGATTAATATAAAAAAAAATCGAATTTCCATTTCTTTTTTTTTGAATGAAGAAAAATAGAATGACATTGAATTACTGTATAGTTTATCTTCTCTATCCTTGTTCATATTCTTGCTTGATTTTAAAATTTTTCTTCTCATTTTATTTTTTGATCGATAGATAGATATTTTTTTAAATTTAAGATTTCTTTTTCAGATTTTATAAAAAAATTTTTCTCTATTTCTTCTTCTTTTTCAATTGTTAATAATTTTATCTCGTAATTTACTTTAAAAGTCTCTATCAAAGTGATGATTATTAATATCAATAAAAAAAAAACAGAAAAATTTTCTTTCTTAAAAATATCGATAATAATAATTTTTGCTAAATTATTTTTTTTTTTCATTGGATTATTCATGAATATAAAATTGAATTATTCTTAACAAAGCACTTCTTGATTTAGGATTTTTATAAACTTCACTTCTTTTTGGTTTAATTTTTTCAATTAATTTTAACTTAATGTATTCGGGAATATTTTTTTTAAAAGTTTTTTTATTGATTATCGAATTACTATCGTATTTTTTTATAAAGTTTTTAATTATTCTACTTTCTAAGGAATGAAAACTAATGACGGCTATTCTAGATAAGGGAGCTAATACCATAAGAGATTTTTCTAAAACTTCTTTTAATTCTTCTAATTCATTATTAATATGGATCCGGATAGCTTGAAAGGTTCTAGTAGCAGGATGTTTTCTTTTATACGAAACAATTTGAGAAACAATTTCTACTAATTGTTTAGTGCTAGTTATCTTTTTCAGATTTTTTTTATGATTTTGTCGAAAGATTGATCTAGATATCTTTCGTGATTTTTTTTCTTCACCATATCTTCTTAAGATTAGCTCAATTTCTTCTCTCTTAGCCTTTTCTAACCATTTTTTTGCAGGAATTCCTACTTCTGGATTCATTCGCATATCTAAAGATCCGTTTCTTCGAAAAGAAAAACCTCGATTCTCATCATTAATTTGTATCATTGAAATTCCCAAATCTAGGAGTATACCATTTACTTTTCCGACAATTTTTTCTTCTTTGGCAAATTGATATATATCTGAAAACAATCCATGTTTGATGATAAATCGAGAATCTTTGATTTTCTTTGCCACAGAAATAGATTTTGGATCACGATCAATTGCTATCAGTTTTCCCTTTTTTTCAAGTTTAGATAAGATGAGTTTGCTGTGTCCTCCTTGTCCGAAAGTACAATCAATATATGTTCCGTCTCTTTTAATATTTAATCCTTCTATTACTTCTTCTGGAAGAACTGCAATGTGATTCAACTCTTTCATAGACCAATTTTTTTATTATTTTGTTTCTGATGAGTTTCTTGATGAAAGGTTTAGACTAAACGATTTCGTTTTTAAAAATGACTACCTTACAATATGAATATAAATTATTTTATTTAAGGTACGAATATCGTATTCAAATTATTAATTTATTTTTTTAATTACATTAAATATTTCTATTTTTTCTTTCTAAAAATAGAATTTGATATGATTTTTAGTTATATGTTTCGGATATCTTTGATATCATAAAACCATTAAAAATGGTTCGTCTACTTTATATTTAATAACTTGATAATTTTAAAGTTTTTGTCTAATTTTTTCTTATTTAAGAAATATAAAATTTAATTTCAAAATGGTTTTTTTAATAACAAATATATTTATGTGAGTTAATTTTAGAAAAATTAATTGTTAAAATTTTGAGAATTTTTCGGGTGTTTTTAGAAATCTATATGAAAATAAATTTATATTTCAACCTTATCGAGAGTATTTTTTTAATGGAAGAACAGTAATTTTTTGTAATCTACAAAAAGTCTTAAGAAAATTAGTAAAAATTTATTCAATTGTTACTATCTAACCAATTTAGAATTTTTCTTTAAAAAAGTAAAGTTAATTTATTAAAGTTATAAGTTACTATTATATAATTTCTCTAATTTAAATTGGAAGCGAAGAAAGTTTGTTCAAACATAAAGGTTACTTGTAAAGATATGACAGGTTCGCTTTTTACATCTGAATCGGTTTCAGAAGGTCATCCAGATAAAGTTGCTGATCAAATTTCTGATGCTGTTCTTGATGAAATACTTAGACAAGATAAAAATTCCAAAGTTGCTTGTGAAGTTTACGTCAAAAATGGAATGGTTATGATTGGAGGAGAAGTTAAAACTCAATCCAACATAGATTTAGAGAATACCGTTCGAAAAACATTATCTGATATTGGATATACGGATTCAAAAATAGGATTCGATGCTCGTTCTTGTGCTATTATCAATATGATTAGTAAACAGTCTCCAGATATACTGCAAGGAATTAATAAAAAAAATCCAATTGAACAAGGAGCAGGTGACCAAGGAATTGTTTTTGGGTATGCTGATATAGAAACAGAAGATTTAATGCCAGCTCCAATTACTTATGCTCATAAATTAATGATACGTCAATCTGAAGTTCGAAAAAGTAAAATTTTGCCATGGATTAGACCAGATGCGAAAAGTCAAATTACTTTTCGATACGAGAATGGAAAAATAATAGGTATTCATTCAATTGTTATATCGACTCAACATTCTGAAGAAATTGATAGAAATTCTTTAAAAGAAGGGGTGATAGAAGAAATTATATTACCTATTATTCCTAAAAAATGGATTAAAAAATATACGAAGTATTTTATAAATCCAACTGGGAGATTTGTAATAGGAGGTCCCATGGGCGATTGTGGGTTAACTGGAAGAAAAATAGTGGTTGATACTTATGGAGGAACTTCTCGTCATGGAGGAGGAGCATTTTCTGGAAAAGATCCTTCTAAAGTAGATCGTTCAGCTGCTTACGCGGCAAGATATATAGCAAAAAACATTGTTGCTTCCGGAATAGCGGAAAAATGTGAAATACAAATATCTTACATAATTGGAATACCTGAACCAAACTCTTTGACAATTGAAACTTTTGGAACCGAAAAAGTAGATATCAAATATTTAAAAAATATAATTAATGAAATATTTGATCTTAGACCATATGGACTGATTAAAATGCTTGATCTTCTTCGTCCTATCTATTTGAAGACGGCTTCTTATGGACACTTTGGTCGATCAATTTTTCCTTGGGAAAAAATAGACAAAGTGAAGCAATTAAAGTCAATTTTTCGAATTGCTAACTAATTGTTTTCTTTTTATTAATTTGAGAATTTTGTAATTTTCGAGAGCTTCAAACATCTTTTTTAAAAAATATGAAATTGTTGACGCTTTGTTTTTTTAAAAATTGGTTTAAAAGTTATTTTTCGTAAGAAAATTAAAGAAAATCACTTGTTGAATTCAATTTTTATGAAATTCTCTAAAAAAGTTCTTCCTTGTTTAGGTATACATTTTATTTTTTAATCATCTTCTGATAAATGTATTGAAAATAGTAGTTTATCTTAGAAATAGTAATTTTTTTACCGATTTCATATATAACTAAACTAATTTTAGGAGATTGATTTTTCCCTGTTAGAACAAATCGTAGAAACATGTAGACTTCTTTGACATCTATTTGAAATTTTTTTGATAAAGATAGAATAATGGAATTGATGCTTATGATGTTCCAATCTGTTAAATCTGATATTTTTTTTTGAAACTTATACAGTAGCTTTAAAAAAGCCTTGCTCGAATATGTTGGAATAATTGATTCAAATTCGTTTTTTTCCTGAAATAATGGTAAAGAACACTCAATCATTTCTAGAAGTGTTTGACATCGATTTTTGAAAAGTTTGGCAACCTTATTCAAATCAATTTTCTGTTTTAAGAGATTTTTCTGCGATTCAGAAAAAGTTTTTAAATGTTGAACAATATAAAATTCAGGTAAGGATTTTATATAATATTCATTCATCCATAACATTTTTTTTTGATTTAACATGCTAGGAGATTTTCCGATAGATTTTAAAGAAAAGTAATTAATCATATCTTCTATACTGAAAATTTCTAGATTTCCGTATGACCAACCTAGTCGAAGTAAATAATTTAAAATTGCTTCTGGTAAGAATCCTTTTTTTTGATAACTTTCAATCCCATACAATTTATCTTCTCTTTTAGAAATTTTTTTTCCTTCTTGATTTAATATAGGAGCAACATGAATATATTCCGGGGCTTTTAATCCAATAGCATGCAAAAAATTGATTTGTTTTGGAGTATTATTAATATGTTCTTCTCCTCTAATCACGTGAGTGATGTCCATTTTGTTATCGTCAATAGGAGTACAAAAGTTATAAGTAGGAATGCCATTTTCTCTACGTAATATAAAATCATCTAATTCAGAATTGCAAAACACAATATCTCCGCGAACCAAATCTTTTACAACGACTGAACCTTCTTTCGGATTTTTAAATCGTACTACATGGGGACGATTTTGAAAGGTCCGGGATATATTTCTGCAGTTTCCATCATATTTTGGTTTCTTCCCTACACTTATCTGGTTAGCTCTCAAAACATTTAATCTTTCTAAGGAACAGTAACATCGATAGGCAAGATTCTTAACAATCATTTCTTCAATTATATCATTATAATATTCTAATCTTTTACTCTGATAATACGGTCCTTCATCCCAGATTAAATTCAGCCATTTTAGAGTTTTTATGATGTTTTTCTTTGATTTTTCAGAAGATCGAGTCAAATCGGTATCTTCTATTCTTAGTAAGAATTTTCCATTAAATTTTCTACTAAATAACCAAGAATATAAAGCTGTTCGAATATTTCCTAAATGTAGATTTCCTGTTGGACTTGGTGCAAAACGAGTTTTGATGTTCATCTTAAATTTATTTTAATCAAAAGTTTTCTAAAAATTATAACAACAAATGAATTCAGTATTCTATAAAAATAAATTTGTTTTTTTCAATCACATACAGTAGTATAGAGAGATTGATTTAAACTCATAAAAAGTCAGACTAAAATCATTTCGAACAAGCTTTGTAGGAATGACTTTTTCTTGAATTGGGCGATTAGCTCAGTTGGTAGAGCACCTCCCTTACAAGGAGGGGGTCATCAGTTCGAGTCTGATATTGCCCAAATATTTTTAAAATAGATCAATTTTAGAATTAAAAAAAGGACAAAAATTTTTTCTTATCTGATTTTTTCTATGATATTTTCAAGATTTCTTTTCTAATTTTATATAGTATATCTCTTAATAATCGGTCTATACGGAATTGTATTCCTTAACTTTTTTCAAAGACTTTAAAGTCAATCCTTCTATCATATTTTTGTAGAAAGAACTAGAAAAATGTAAAATCAAAAATTTAATTTATAATATCCATTTTTTCATTTTTAATATTATACTATATAGGGATGATATTCAAAAAAAGAATAAATTTAATTGATTTAAACTTTTTATCAATTTTTTTTTGAATAAATGACTAAATCAAAAAAAATAAATATCTAACTTTATATTTTTTTTGAAAATTTAATTTTAAGAATGTAATAAGATTAAAATGACAGATTTACTTTGAAAATTTTAATAATTGAATTAGGTATCTTTTAGAAAACGAAATATTTTTTTGAACAAGTGATTCTTACTGTTCTTTTAAAGAAAAAGAAGGTTGAATATGACAAAACGTTCATTTATCTCTTGAATAGGAGCTCATTTCGTAAATATTTATTGTTCGTTGAATAAGATTCTTAAATTAGTCAATTTTTTAATCTTTAAAGATCAAGAAAAATGAAGATCAATACTTTTTAAAATGAAAGAAATAATTCCCGGTAGATCATTAATTGAATTAAGATCTTTAACGAAATCTTTTAAGGGAAAGCAGGTAATTTCTCAATTTAATTTAAAAATAAAAAATGGTCAGTTTTTGGCTATATTAGGACCTTCTGGATGTGGAAAAAGTACCATATTGAGATTGATTGCTGGATTGGAAATTGCAGATCAAGGACGTATTTTTTTAGATGGTCAAGATATAACTACTGTTCCTCCTTCAAAAAGAAATGTAAACATAGTTTTTCAAAACTATGCCTTATTTCCACATATGTCTGTATTCGAGAATATTGCTTTCGGATTAAAAATCAAAAAGCAGTCTTCTTCGGTTGTATCGGAAAAAGTAGAAAATATTTTAGAGATCATGCAAATTCAGAAGTTAAAGAATAGGTATCCTAATAAACTTTCTGGAGGACAACAACAAAGAGTAGCAATTGCTAGAGCAATGATTAATCAACCTAAAGCTCTTCTTTTGGATGAGTCTTTATCTGCATTAGATTATAGTTTAAAAAAAAAGATGCAGAAAGAGTTGAAAAGATTACAAAGACAATCTGGAATTACGTTTATCTATGTTACTCATAATCAAGAAGAAGCATTTTCTATGTCAGATAGAATACTAATTATGAAGGAAGGAAGATTAGAACAATATGCATCTCCAGAAGAAATATACAAAAATCCTAAGAATCTATTTGTTGCAAAGTTTGTTGGTGAAATTAATATCCTAGATGCTACTGTTGTATATCGAATTGAAGAAAAGAAAGCTAGAGTGAATTGTGAAGGACTATATTATGATATAAGCACTAAGTTTCCGACTTATCAAGGACAAAAGCTTAAAATATTATTACGTCCTGAAGATTTAAAAATTAAGAAGATTAAAAAAATAAAATTTGAAAATAAGCAATTAATTGGCTTTATTAGAGAAAGAATTTATAAAGGTATGATCGTTGATACAGAGATAGAAATTAAGAATGGAAAAAGAATTAAAGTAAGTGAGATTTCTAGTCAGTTGAAAGGAGAGAGGAATTATTTATTAAATCAAAAAATTGAAATTAAATGGAAAGAAAATTCGGAGATTATTTTTTTTGATGAATCGTAATTACTATAGTTTTCGAAATATCATAATTTCCTTTGTATTACTTTGGTTGTCTACTTTTGTACTTTTTCCAAGTATATTGGTCTTCATAACGAGTTTTCTAACCAAAGATGGTCAAAAAATTTTCGATTTTCGTTTAACTTTTGAAAATTATACAAAATTATTTGACCCAATGTTTAAAGAAGCTTTTTTACAATCTCTTTCAACTTCAATAATTTCTACCTCATTTTGTCTGATCGTTAGTTATCCTTTTGCATTTTGTCTATGTTGTGTTCCAGAGAAAATTCAAAAATTAATGTTATTTTTAATAGTTATGCCTTTTTGTATAAGTTCTCTTGTTCGAATTTATGGATTAAAAACTTTCTTAAGCAAAAATGGATATCTTAACGATTTTCTAATTTGGTCAAAAATAATTAGCAAACCAATCAAAATTTTATATACAAAAAAAGCTGTGATAATTGGATTGGTTTATATATTTGTTCCATTTATGATCATACCAATTTATATGAGTTTTAAAAAAATAAATTATTCTTTAATTGAAGCAGCAAGAGATCTTGGAGCAAATAAATACCAAATTTTCATCAAGGTGATATTTCCATTAACTCTTCCTGATATTGTATATAGTTTTTTACTCGTTTTTTTATCTTCAATAAGTTTATTCTATATTTCTGATCTTATGGGTGGATCAAAAAGTTTGTTGATTGGAAACATTATTAAAAGTCAATTTTTAAACTTGGGAGATTGGCCATTTGGTTCAGCTACAAGTATAGTATTAATCATTTTTACAAGTCTATTACTTTATTTTTATTACATCATTTCATGTTTAATAAAAAGAAAAGCGGGTAGATGAAATATGATTATTCGTTTTTTAAGGAATTTTCTTATCCTTTCTGTGTACTTTTACCTCTATATTCCCATAATTATCTTAATAATCGACTCTTTTCATTTTTACAAACTTGGTAGCTCTCTCAAAGAAATTAATATTAGTAAATACGAATTATTGTTGAAAAATGATTCTTTAATGCAAGCTGCATTAAATTCCATAACAATTTCTTTTTTATCTGCAAGCATAACTACAATAATAGGATTTTTAATTTCTCTCTCCCTTTTAAGATATAGCCTTAAAAGTAAATTTTTTATATATTGTATGCTTTTTATTGTTTCTGTTTCTCCAGATATAGTAATGGCAATCTCTTTATTATTTTTATTCAAATTTATAAGAATTCCATTAGGATTCTTTTCTTTATTATTATCTCATATTACTTTTTGTTTACCATTTTCAGTAATCAATACTTATTCTAAGATGAAAAAGTTCGATATAAACTTGTTAGAAGCAGCTGAAGATCTTGGAGCTAGTGAGTTTTTAATTTTGCGATATATCATTCTTCCATTATCGATTCCAGCAATAGTATCTAGTTGGCTATTAACTTTTATTGTTTCGATAGATGACGTCACTATTTCTTCATTTGTTACTGGACCAAGATATGAAATACTTCCTTTAAAAATTTATTCTATGGTAAAAGTAGGAATATCTTCAGAAATTAATGAAATTTCAATACTTCTTCTTTTATTCTTTATGTTTTGCTTTTTATTGGTTCATGGATTATGGAAGATTTTCAAAAAAAATAAGAGAAAGAGATTAATAGTATAAAATCGAGATGATTTTAACTTTCAGATTTTTTTTGAATTGATATAAGAAATGATTTTTTATGTTTTTAATAAATCAATTCTAGAACTATAGTAAATCTGATTTTTTTAATAAGAAGAGGTTGGAACATGAAAAAGTACATTTTTTGTCTTTTTTTAATCAAGATATTTTTTTTTGGACCTTTTGTTCTTTCAAAACCAAAACAAGAGACTTTATATTTTTATAATTGGTCCGAATACACACCTTCTTGGTTATTGAATCAATTTACTAAGGAGACTGGAATTAAAGTTATATGTTCTACGTACGAGTCAAATGAAAGTATGTATAGTAAATTAAAAGCTAATTTTCAAGAATCTTATGACATCATCGTTCCTTCGAGTTATTTTATAGAAAAAATGAAACAGGAAGGTATGCTTCAAAAAATAGATAAAACTAAATTAAAACATTTTCATAATTTGGATCCAAAATGGTTAAAAAAATCCTTTGATCCTGAAAATGACTATTCTATTCCATATATATGGGGAGCTACAGGGATTGGTGTTAATAAAAAACTTCTTTCGAGTAAGTCAAACATTTCTTCTTGGTCAGATTTATGGAAACCTGAATTTAAAGGATCTGTTCTTTTAATCGATGATGCTAGAGAGATATTCCAAATGACTTTAATCAAACTTGGATATTCTGGAAATACTAAAGATTCCAATTTGATTCGAATAGCTTATGAAGAACTCAGAAAGTTAATGCCAAATGTAACAGCTTTCAATTCAGATAATCCGGCTATGCCTTTCCTACAAGGTGAAGCTGATCTCGGAATGTTATGGAATGGATCTTCTTTTGTAGCTAAAAGAATGGGGTTTCCAATTGATTTCGTTTGGCCGAAAGAAGGAGGAATTTTTTGGATGGATAATTTGGCTATTCCATCAAATGCAAAAAATGTAGAAGGTGCAATTAAGCTAATTGATTTTTTATTAAGGCCTGAAATAGCCGCGGAAGTCTCTAAACAAATTGGATATCCAACACCTAATTTAGGAGCAAAAAAACTTCTTCCAAAATCTATAACAAATGATAAAACTTTATATCCAGACGAAGATGTAATTAAAAAAGGAGAATGGCAAAAGAATGTTGAAAAATCAAATATATTGTATGAAAAATATTTCCAAAAATTAAAAATTGAAAGATAAAATGGAGTTTTTTTGAAAAAATATTGATTTTCTTTTCATTTGAATATTTTTTTTAATTCAATTTCGTTCTCTACAGGATTCGAACCCGTAACTAACCGTTAGGAACGGTTTATTATATCCAGTTTAACTAAGAGAACTGTCAAATTTTTCTTAATCTATTTTCTCAATTGGTAAATCTTTACTTGGAGATATGATCCGATTTCGTACAGAAATTAAATTTGAGTAACCTAATCAATCTTCTCGAATTGATTTTCAAAAATTAAATCGTTAAAATATTTTTCCCATGTGAAAATTTTTTTTTAATTTTTCTGGATAATCTATTAATAGTTTTTGTAAAAGTTTTTATATGAATCAGAGAAAAACTGTCATTTTAAAAGAAATCTAAAAAGACTTTTGATAAAAAAATTACCAAATGAAATCGAGATGTTTTTAGTATATTTTTTTAATATTTTATGTCAACTGGTATCTTTCATTAAAATTTTTTTTGAATTGAAATATTTGAAATTAAAAAATATTTTGTAATTTTTTATATAAATCAAGTTTTAAAATTTTTAAGAAAAAGTTAGACATTTCTTATTTTAAAATTTAAGTATTTTGAAAAAGACTTTCGGTTAATTCTCTCGAAGAGTATTATGAAAAATAAGTATCAAAACATAAATAATGAAATACTAGAGATGTGCACTATCAAAGATGTGCTCAGATTGATGGTGACCAAACTTAATGATTCAGATGTTTGCTACGGACAAGGAACAGATAATTCATTCGATGAAGCTGTGTATCTTCTATTTTCCACAATTAAATTATCAACCGATGTTCCAGAGATTTTTTTGTCTTCTCGTTTAACTCGTTCAGAAAAAAAGAAAATTGCAGAAGTTTTGATTTCAAGAATATTCGATAGAATACCCTCAGCCTACTTAACTAATGTAATCTGGTTTTGTGAACACGAGCTTTATGTAGATGAAAGAGTATTCATTCCAAGATCCCCTATCTCAGAATTGATTGATAATAATTTTGAATCTATTATAAACGTGGAACCAAAGAAAATTTTAGATCTTTGTACTGGAAGTGGATGTATAGCCATTTCTTGCGCACACATCTTTAAAAATTCGGAAATAGAAGCATCGGATATCTCTAGAGAGGCGTTGGAGGTTGCTCGGAAAAATATAGAGTTGCATTCTCTTTCTGAAAGAATATTTTGATTCATTCCGATCTATTTACTAGCATTCCACCAAAGAAATATGATCTTATTATTACAAATCCTCCTTATGTCGATCAAAAAACATTGGGAATGTTGCCAAAAGAATATCAAATGGAACCAGTTATTTCTTTAAGAGCTGGAGAAGATGGTTTGAAATTTATAAAAAAGATACTACGATATTCTTCTTATTTTTTGAACGAGAATGGACTGTTAATATGTGAAGTTGGCGAAAATATAATGAATTTGTTCAGTCGTTTTCCAAAGGTTAATTTTAAAATTTTAAAATTAAAAAATAAAGGAAAAGGAGTGTTCTGTATTGGAAAGAGACAGATTTTTGAAAACCAAAAATTTTTTTAAAATTGTTTAGAAATGTCATAAAAGAAATTAAAAAAAATCGGAGTTCAAATAATGACTGGAAATTCAATTGGAAAGATCTTTCGTGTTACTACATTTGGTGAGTCTCATGGGATAGCCATGGGATGCATCTTAGATGGAGTTCCTCCTGGAATACAAATTTCAGAAGAAGACTTAAGAATTGATTTAGATCGAAGAAAACCTGAAATAATCTCTGAAGAAGGAATCAGTCAAAGAAGCGAGCCTGATGAAGTGAAAATAATTTCTGGAGTGTTTGAGGGGGTAACAACTGGTAATCCCATTGGAATGTTCTTGAAAAATTACGATCAAAAACCTAAAGATTACAAAAGTTTCAAAAATATTTTTAGACCTGGACATGCTGATTATACTTATCAGAAAAAGTATGGAGTTAGAGATTATAGAGGAGGAGGAAGATCTTCTGCTAGAGAGACCGCCATGTGGGTAGCCGCAGGTTCGATCGCAAAAAAATATTTAAAAAAAGAATTGGGAGTGGTTATACAAGCTTATCTAAGTCAGGTCGGAAAAATTTCTCCTAAATTAAAAGAATGGGGTGAAATTTCTAAAAAAAATTTTTTTTGTCCAGACAGCTCGATGGTTTTGAAACTAAAAAAATTATTTTCTTCTTTAAAGAAGAAAGGTGATTCCATAGGATCAAAGGTTACTGTACTTGGTCGGAACATTCCTTCAGGTTTAGGAGAACCTGTTTTTCACAAAATTAATGCTGATATCGGTCATGCAATGATGAATATTAATGGAGTAAAAGCTATAGAGATAGGAGATGGCGTCAAAGTTGTCGAGATGAAAGGAAGTCAAAACAGAGATGAAATGGTAAAAAATCATCTTTTTCTTACCAATCATTCTGGCGGAATTCTCGGAGGAATCACTACTGGACAAGATATAGTAGTACATGTTTCATTTAAACCAAGTTCTAGCATTAAGATTCCATGTACAACGATTAACCATCTTGGAGAAGAAACCACTATTTCTGTTTCAGGAAGACACGATATTTGTATTGGAATTAGGGCAGTTCCTGTAGTAGAAGCAATGTTAGCTATTATTTTAACCGATCATTTCTTGATTCATCGAGGAAGATGTACGTGACGAAATCTCTTTTTTTGAAAGACTTTCGATTGCTTCTTAAGAAGAAATATCAATAAACATGAAGAATTGGAATTTCTGATGTAAAAATGAATAAACTATTTTTCAAAGATATATTTTTATAAGGATATCAAATGCTTAATGATTTGTTTTGTATGAAATAAATTTTGTATCCTTTCTTTTTTATATTTTTTCTAAAAGATAAAATTTCTTTCTATTTAGATCTGTTTTTTATTTTATATTATTTTCTTTAGAAAATTTTTTGAGTTTTCTCATATTTTCTCAAAATAGAGTTTTGGCTGTTTTTTTCTGAATGAAATTCATAGAGTATTTTTTGAAATTAAATTAATTATGATCGTAGATAAGGTATATTTTTAATGAGAAGAGCAGTAATTACCGGAATTGGAATTATTTCAAGTATTGGTAACAATCAAAAAGAAGTTCTTCATTCTTTAAGATTTGGAAAATCTGGAATTCAATTTTCAGAAGAGTTTAAAAGTGCTGGATTAAGAAGTTGTGTTTGGGGGGGTATTAAAATTGATAGACAAAAAATTAGAAAGAAGATTCATAGAAAAGTGTTACGTTTCATGAGTGATTGTTCCATATACACTTACTTAGCTATGCAAGAAGCTATCCTAGATTCTCAACTTTCGCATGATCAGATTTCTCATATAAGAACAGGGATTGTGGTTGGTTCTGGAGGAGGATCGCCATATCATCAGGTAGCTGGTTCTGATATTATGAGGAAAAGAGGATTAAGGGGAATTGGACCTTATATGGTTACGAAAGCAATGGCATCTGGGATATCAGCTTGTTTAGCAGTTCCATTTAAAATCAAAGGTGTAAATTATTCAATTAGTTCTGCTTGTTCAACTTCAGCTCATTGTGTTGGACATGCTTTAGAATTAATTCAGTTGAATAAACAAGATATTGTTTTTGCGGGAGGAGGAGAAGAATTGAGTTGGCAATTGACTTGTGAGTTTGATGCGATGGGAGCTTTATCTACAAAATACAATCATATTCCAGAAAAAGCTTCTCGACCATATGATGAAGGACGAGATGGATTTGTAATTTCCGGAGGTGGTGGAATCGTTGTAGTAGAAGAATTATTTCACGCATTGTCAAGAGGGGCTAATATATATGCAGAGATAACTGGATATGGAGCAACTTCAGATGGATATGATATGGTTTCCCCGTCAGGGGAAGGAGCGGAAAGGTGCATGAAGATGGCTTTACGCAACAAAAAGAAAGGTGCTATAGATTATCTTAACACGCATGGAACATCGACATTAATTGGAGATATAAAAGAATTAGACGCTATTCGAAAGGTCTTCGGGAAAAATAACCTTCCTTTAATTTCTAGCACTAAATCGATAACTGGACATTCTTTAGGAGCTGCTGGAGTACATGAGATTATTTACAGCTTAATCATGTTGAAATACGGATTTGTTTCTCCGAGTATTAATATAGATGAACTTGATAAAAATGCAAAAGACATGAATATTGTTACAGAATATTTTGAAAAAGAGATGAACTCAGTTATGTCGAATAGTTTTGGATTTGGAGGGACTAATGCATCTATCTTAATGGAAAAATATTCTTTTCCAACTATAGACAAATAATAAATCAAAATGTTGGGGAATTTCTTGAACTTTTATTTATAAAATAATTCTTGATTTTATCTTTTATTTTAGGGATTGAGGTTTTGAACTTCATGCAGGTTTTATTTGAGTTCTTGTGAATTTTATATAAAATTTTTGAAAAATTGACGAAATGTTAAAAATATTGGTGGACAAAAATATTCCTTATGCTTTGGAACTGTTCGGGAAATTCGGTGATGTAGATTTTTTCGATAATCATAATGTTTTTGAAAAACTTTCAAAAGATGTAGAAATATTGATAGTTCGGTCGATTACCAAAGTAAATCGTTCTCTAATAGAAAATACCAATATAAAATTTGTCGGAAGTGTAACGTCCGGAACGGATCATTTGGATAAAAAATGGATGAAAAAGAATGGAATTTTCTTTTGCGATGCGGGGGGATGTAACGCAATTTCTGTTGTAGAGTACGTTATATCTGCATTATTATCTCAATTTGATCAAAAATTTTTTAAATTACAAGGAAAAACTTTTGGAATTATAGGATTTGGGAAAATTGGGAGTTTATTAAAACGTTATTTAAAATCTTTCGGAGTAAATACCATATTATATGATCCTTTTAGATCTGTCAATGAAGAAAAAGATAAAAGAACACAGTGTATTTCTTTGGAAGATCTAATACAAAAATCTGATATTATTTCCTTGCATACATCTTTGGAAACTTCTTCATATCATTTGTTTAACGAGAATGTTTTAGATGCTGTTGGAACAAACAAAATTTTGATTAATACTAGTAGAGGATCTGTTATAGATAATCGAGCACTCTCTAAATTATTTCGGAAAGGAAAAAAGATTAAAGTGATTTTAGACGTTTGGGAAAACGAACCGAATATTTCTCAATATCTTTTTGAAAAAGTTATGATTGGAACTCCACATATTGCTGGTTATTCAATAGAGTCTAAAATAAGAGGTGTAACGCAAATTTTTAAGAAGCTAAATAAATTTTTGAAGAAGAAATCAATAGAAATTTTGGAAGATAGACTTTTTCCAAAATCAAAGTTTAAAGAAATCTTTTTTACTGGATCAATCGATGAGAAGAATCTAAAAAATTTGATACATCTAGTCTATAATGCTAACGATGATAGTATCTTATGGAAGAGAATTTATGAAAGAAATAGGGAAATTTCTTTTGAATATATTCGAAACAATTACTCAATACGAAGAGAATGGTCTTCCATTATGGTAAATTGTGATGATGTCAATTCATTTAATTTACTAAAAAGAATTGGTTTTATCGTAAGGTATATTTAGGAAATATTTTGGATCGATTTGAAATGTTGTTTTTTTTAATAATTTTCTATCTTTTTGAATTTTAAAATATTCGAACTATTCTTATCGGATGAATTTCTATCCAATTGAAATTTTTCAAAGTATTTAACTAAACTTTGGAAGATAATTTTCAAGTTTTTTTTTAAAATTATGAAAAATAGAGTTGCACTTGGAATACAGTATGACGGAAGTCGATATCATGGATGGCAAAAACAAAAAAACGGATTGGATAGTATACAGAAACGTTTAGAGAGCTCTTTAAAAAAATTGACCGATGAAGATATTAAAACATATTGCGGAGGAAGAACTGATTCTGGAGTGCATGCGTTCGGGCAAGTGGTTCATTTTGAAACTTATAAAATCCGAAAGGACGTCGTATGGGTTTCAGGAGTTAATCATTTTTTGCCAAAAGATATATCGGTTCTTTGGGTAAAGCCCGTTTCTCATCGATTTCATGCTAGATTCAGTGCAATTTCTAGGCACTATCGGTATCTGATTTTTAATAAAGAGATTCGTCCAGCAATATTTCGATCGAATGTTCTTCATATTTCTAAGAAACTAGATTATAAAGATATGAATAAAGCTGCTCAATGTTTATTGGGAGAAAATGATTTGATTTCCTTCATTTCCTTTGATCGTCGTTCATTTAGATCCACTAAAAGAAATATTCGATATATAAACGTAAAAAGGTTTGATAGTTATGTTATTATTGACATTGTGGCGAATTCATTCGCTTACAATATGGTCAGGAATATCGTCGGGAGTTTGATCGAAGTGGGTTTAGGAAAAAAAGGAACAGAATGGATAAAAAAACTGATTGAGTTAAAGGATAGAACAAAATCAGGTCCTAAAGTACATTCAAAAGGTCTATATTTGATGCACATAAATTACTCAAAAGAATTCAATCTTCCTAGTTGAACTACTTGTTCTTTATTCTTAGCTTAGAACGAATTTTATCAATTTCACTTCTCATTTTTTTTAATTTAATTTGTACATCTTTTAGAACACGATTTCTTTAAAAGACAATTAATTTTCTATTGAATATATTTTAAAGGATTCACCTTATTTTTATTTAAAACAAAACTAACAAATACGTTCTATTTTTTTGTAGAACAAATAAGCATTCTCTTATAAAACATGAGTTGGATCGACAGAAAATCTAAAAAAAACAAAATCGTTCGTACAAAAAAAAGAAATTTTCCTGAAGGAATATGGACAAAATGTGATAATTGCTCCCAAATTCTTTATAGAGAAGAGGTAGAAAAAAATTTGTTTGTTTGTCCAAAATGCAACTTTCATATGTATATTTCTGCTCGGAAGAGATTATGTTTTTTTTTAGATAGATCTAAATCAATAGAAATTGGAAAAAATTTAAAAACAAAAGATTTTTTTAACTTTTACGATATAAAAAAGTATACTGATAGATTGAAAGAATCTCAAAAAAAATCTAAAGAAAACGACGCCATGATTGTCATGAAAGGTGAATTAAAAGGTATGCCAATTGTATCCTCTGCATTTGAATTTTTATTTATGGGAGGATCAATGGGTTCTGTTGTTGGATCCCGATTTGTCATAGCAGTAGAAAGATCTTTAAAAGACCACTGTCCTCTAGTTTCTTTTTTTTCCAGTGGAGGCGCGAGAATGCAGGAATCTTTTATTTCTCTGATGCAAATGGCTAAAACTAGCGCATCTCTAAAAAAAATGAGGAGAAAAAGGTTACCTTATGTTTCGATATTAACCAATCCTACTATGGGTGGAGTTTCTGCAAGTATTGCAATGTTAGGAGATATCAATATAGCAGAACCGAAAGCTCTTATTGGATTTGCCGGTCCAAGAGTAATTCGACAAACTATTGGAAAAGAATTACCAAAAAATTTTCAAAGAAGTGAGTTTCTTTTAAAGAATGGAGCAATTGATATGATCGTAAATAGATTTGAAATGAGAGAAAAAGTCTACAATATACTTTCTATTTTAACTAATCGAAGAATTTTTAAGAAAACATCTTCAAAAAAGACATGATTTATCCGAAATTAAGATTTAATAAGAATTTTTCTTTTGAAGATTGGTTGGTTTATATTCGTTCTCAACATTCCATTCAAATCGATATGAGTTTGGAACGAATTAAATCAGTTGCAAAGAAGATGAATTTGTTTCATCCTGCTCCTATTGTCATTGTTGTTTCTGGAACTAATGGAAAAGGTACGACTTGTAATGTTATAGAGAAAATTTTGATTCAATCCAATGTCAAAACTGGAGTATATAGTTCTCCTCATCTAATTTCTTATACTGAAAGAATTAGAATTTCAGGGAAAGAAGTTTCTGAAAGATTGCTTTGTAATGCTTTTTACGATATAGAGAAAAGTAAGGAGAAGATTGTCACGTTAACAGAGTTTGAGTATGGAACGTTAGCAGCTTTAAAGATCTTTAAAAAAAGTCAGTTAGAAATCGCTATATTGGAAGTCGGTTTGGGTGGAAGATTAGATGCAACGAATATTATTGATTCTGATATATCTATAATTGTTAATATCGCTCGAGACCATGTTAAATTTCTAGGAAACGATAGGGAAAAAATTGGATATCAAAAATGTGGAATATTTCGATATGGAAAAACTTCGATTATTGGGGAAACAGATATTCCGAACTCAGTTCAAATATCGGCAAAGAAATTAATGACTGATTTATTTATTTATGGAAGAGATTGGATTTTCGAGATTGAAAAAAATTGTTGGCAATGGAAATCCGGAGAATGTATCTTTCGAAAATTACCTTTTTCAGAAAGTATTCCAATAAACAATGTTGCTACAGGGTTAGCTGCTATATACTTATTGAAGAAGAATTATGTTAACTTAAGAAAAAAGATAAAAAATCAGCATATTCGAAATGGAATCTTAAATGCTAAATTACCAGGAAGATTTCAAATCATTCGTCTTAAAAAAGGTCCTATAACTATTCTAGATGTTGCCCATAACTTTCATGCTGCTCAATATTTATCAAAAAGGTTGGATTATTTCCAGTCTCGGAGAAAAAAAATATACGCTATAACTTCTATATTGAGAGATAAAGATATAAACCTAATTCTATCAGTTCTGAAAGATAAGATTTGGCAGTGGAACTTTGTTTCTAACTTTCAAGATGAAAGAGGGCTATCATCTAAAGATCTATCAAGATATATGAAGAAGTCCTTTCAACATGAAAATTTTTTGTCAGCATATGAATCAGTTTTAAAAGAGATCGAAAAAAATGTTCTATTAGTTTTCGGATCTTTTTATATAGTTTCCGAGTATCTAAAAATGTTCAGTTAAAATTTCGTTTAATTGCGATAATATCTTTTTTATTTGAAGATGAAAAAAATCATAGTAGGTTTGACAGGAGCGAGTGGAGTAGTTTACGGAATTCGTCTTTTGGACATCGTTCGATCATCTAATTTATTTGAAATACATTTGATTATTAGCGAATCTGCAAAAAAAGTAATCAGTTTAGAGACAAATTGTCCTTTGAATCAAATTGAAGAAAAAGCAGATTTTGTTTATAGCAACCAAGATCAATCTTCCGTTATATCTTCAGGATCCTTCATTACTTCAGGGATGATCGTAGTTCCTTGTTCCATTAAAACTCTTTCAGGTATTGAAAATAGTTATAATGATTGTTTAATCGTTCGTGCTGCCGACGTTGTTTTAAAAGAAAAAAGAAATTTGGTATTGTGTGTTCGAGAAACGCCTTTTCATTTAGGTCATATCAAATTGATGGAAGAACTCTTAAAAAGAGGAGCAGTCGTATTTCCTTTAATACCATCTTTTTATAATAAACCAAACTGTATATCTGATATCGTTGATCAGACTGTCTATCGTATTTTGGATCAAATTGGAATTTTTTTAGAAAACTCTATAAGATATAAAGGTTAAAAATTATATTTTAAGAAATTAATAGTTTTATCTTGATTGAATAGAAGTAGCTGCAATTGTATAAATGATGTCTTCAATTGAAGCTCCTCTGGAGAGATCGTTCACCGGTTTTCGTATTCCTTGTAGTATCGGACCTACGGAAGTTAAGTTCGCTGCTCTCTGAACAGCTTTATATACTGCGTTTCCGGTATCCAAGTTTGGAAAAATAAAGACAGTTGCTTTTCCAGATAAATTGGAATTTGGAAATTTTTTTTTCGATACTTCTTCAGAAATAGCAGCATCGTACTGAATCGGTCCATCTACTAATAGTTCTGGTTTCTTTCTTTTAATGATTTTTACTGCTGATTTAACTTTTTCTACACTGTCCCCATATGCAGAATTTCCTGTAGAGTAAGATATCATAGCTATTTTTGGAATTATTCCAAAATGCATAGCTGATTCTGCTGATTGAATAGCAATTTCGGATAATTCTTCTGAATTAGGATCGATATTAATAGCACAATCTCCAAAGATCAATGTCTTTTTCGGAAATAGCATAAAAAATATGGATGAAATAATCGAGCTTATTGAGTTTGTTTTGATCAATTGTAAGGCAGGTCGAATGGTATCTGCTGTAGTGTTAACTATTCCGGAAACTAGACCATCTACTTCATCTTGCTGAAGCATCATAGTTGCCAATAAAATATTATTTTTCTTAAGTTGACTAGAAGCAGATTCTCGGTTCATACCTTTCTTTTTTCTTAAAATTACTAATTGATCGATATATCGATGATAAATTGTTTTTGGATCGAGTATTTCAATATCCTTCAAACTAATTTCAAATTGATCAGCTATTTTTTTTACTTTTTTAGGATTACCTAACAAAATGCAGTTGGATATACCTTTTTTTTTGCATATAGAAGCAGCTCGAATCATTTTAAACGTTTCTCCTTCTGGAAGGATGATCGTTTTTCTTTTCTGTTTTGCTAGATAAATTAATTTGTAACGAAACATTGCAGCAGAGATATTTTCTCCTCGGCATTCTAAAAAAAAGTTAGAGATCGATTTTTTTTCTTCAATGAACAAAGATTTTATCCAGCTACCTTCCAAATGGGTAGAAATATAATTTCTAATTTTTTTGATTTTCTGAACATCTTGATATTGAATCATTAGATTTAATGGATTGATTTTTTGTATTTTAACCGAAGTTTCAAATAAATTTTCTTCTACGATGAGTACGGGAAGGTGAGTGTTATAGAACAGACGGTGTAAACAATTGTATAAAGTTCTATCGATATCAAGTCCATCTACAATGAGTAAAGTACTAATCTTTAATCTTTCGTTTAAAATAGATAGATAAGTTGATATTATAGTTTGGAGATCTTTCGAGCTTGATATGATTAGAGACTTTTCAGGAATATTATTAAAATGATCAAAAAGTTTTTTTGTTCCAAACAAAATTGAATTTATTCTCTTAGTTTCTATTTCTCCACGGTTTAGTATATTACTTTTTAAGTATCTTGATATATCAATACTTCTAATAGACATAAGATTGAAGTTCCATGGAATCTTGATCATTTCTATATTAGAAAATGCTTTAAAATTTCTTTTTTTTGAATTAAAGTGTTTCTTATTTAAATTTTCTTTATAAGAAAAATTTAAAAAAGTTTTTTTTGGATGTTCATCAAGATAATCTGAAACATTACTGAAAATTATTCCTAGAACATTTTTTCTTGAAATTTTTAAGAATTGTATATATTTTAAAATTGATTGATGATAATCAGTATCTTCGGAAGCGATAAAAACGATTTTTGCTGATATTGAATTCATAATTTCGTAGTTTATAAACATATTTGAATGATATTCATTTGATATACAATTTCCTTTAATCAAATAAATTTTATCGATATCTTCCTTTAATCTAATTAAATTATAATAATCAATTATCTCTTCTAGGACTTTTTCTTTTTCAAAGAATTCTGATCTTTCAACATTTTTCTTTTTTGATCTTTGATATATACATTTTTTTGAAGTTATTTTTATTAACTTTTCAACATCATTATTTTTTTCTTCTATTTTTTTGAAGATTGGTTCGAAAAGATATATTTTTTTCTTTTGTCTTTCTAAGGAATGTACCAATCCTAATATGATATTACTTAAGTTTCTCTCAGGATTTGTTGGAATTAAGATAATTGTATTCAATGTTTTTACCTCGCTTATTTTGAAGGTATAGCATATAAGGTCATAAAGAGACTTTACAGAAAGGCATTAACTCTTTTCTTTTAATAGATCAAAGGTTTCTTTTGCAATGATCAATTCTTCATTCGTAGGAATTACCCATACTGGAATACTATCAGATTTACTAATCATTGCACATTTTCCGAATTTAGTTCTTGAATTGATTTTCTCGTCGCACTTAACATTGAAAATCTTTAATTTGTCCATGGTGATCTTCCTAACCATAACTGAATTTTCTCCAATTCCTCCAGTAAACACGATTCCATCTGGAAATTTATTCATTGTTATAAAGTAAGATGCTATATACTTCGATAGTCTATAACAATACATTTTCATAGCACAATTAGCATGAACATTTTTATTGTAGTGATTTTCGACAAATCTCATATCATTACTGACTTGAGTGATTCCTAATATTCCCGACTTTTTTGTTAAAATATCTTGTATTTGACTAACATTCATCTTTAGAACGTTATATAAATAGAAGATAATGGAGGGATCTATATCTCCACTTCTCGTCCCCATCATCAAACCTTCTAGAGGTGTCATACCCATGGAAGTATCCACTGATTTTCCATGAACTATTGCAGTAATTGATCCACCGTTTCCGAGATGGCAACTGATTATATTTAATTTCTTTATGTCTTTTTTGACAATTTTTGCAAACTTTTCAGAAACGTATTGATGACTAATACCATGTGCACCATATCTTCTAATTCCATATTTTTTATATAAGTAGTAAGGAATAGCATATAAATGAGATTCTCTTGGAATACTATTATGAAAAGTTGTGTCAAAAACCGCTACTTGTTTGTTTTTTAAGTTTGGGAAAGCGTATGAAGCTTCTTTAAAACCAATTATTCCGAAGGGATTATGAAGAGGAGCAAATGGAACAGATTCTTGTATTTTTTTTAAAATTTTATTATTAATTATGACTGATCGATTTAGCTCTTTTCCTCCGTGAACTATTCTATGTCCTATTCCTACAATTGAGTTCAGATTTTCCAAATTTTTGAGTAATATTGTTTGGACTATAAAATTAATTGATCTTTTATGTGTCAAATTTTTAATGAGAATAGTTTCTTTTTTTTGATCTCTATATCTTTGATAGATTATTCGAGATTCTTTTGAATTTAAACATTCCGCAGTTCCAAACAAAATTTTTTCTTGTTCAATAACATCAATGACAGCAAATTTTAATGAGGAACTTCCGCAATTTAATACTAATACGTATTTCTCGATTTTTCTAATCATAGGTACCTTTTCCAATTAACATCCTATCCAGATTTCTAAAAATAAAATCTTCGATCAAAAAATATGATTTTCTTTTTTACTTTGAATATATTTTGATCGAATTATTTTTTTTGAATTATAAAAAAAGTAAATTGATTAACTTTTTGGAATTTTTGATAATTTTTCATATTATGTTGTTTTGAAATTGGATTATTTTTATGTTATGAAAAGTTATGTTTAAACGGTACTGATCGTCTGACTTTGTATTATGAGAGCTCTTTAAAATATGTTTTATTCGTATTAGATTCTTTCGAAGAATCGTTTTTAACTCTTATAAAAGAGATTAAAGAGTCTTTGAATTTCTTTAGATTGAGTTTTAAATTTTTGATAAAAATCATTGTTTTATATAATTAAATTAGTTTCTTTAACTTTTTCTCCTCTATTCAAAAATCTTTATAACTTTTAAAGATTTTTAGGAGTATGGATGATCATATTGATGAATTATTTGATAATTTTTTCTTCATTTTACATGAACAAACTTTCAATCAAAGAATTTTTTAGAGATGATAGGAAGATCTCATAATTTAAGAAGATACTTCTTGTATAAGATAATTTTAATGTTATTCATTTTGAGAATGATGTCTTAAAATTCTTATTGTTTTCTCATTTTTGCAAAGGATCTTTTAAAAATATTTTTTTGATTGTGTTAACTTATCGTTTTTTAATTCCAAAGATTAGAGCAGTAAAATGATACGTTCAATTATAGATAAAGTTTATAATTTAGATATGTATTTAAAAAAAATCATGTTTATAATTATTTAAAATTTTTTAATCGATGTAGATCAAATTATCTTTTGTTTTCGTTCAAATATTTCTGATAATACTTGATTTATTTTTTAAATAAATTTTCATATGTTATCAATGTTATAAAAAGATTAATAATATGTTTGAATAATAATAAATTAAAAAGATAATTTCTTTATTTATTTAAATTATTTGGACCTGATTATTAAGAATCTTAGTTTCTTTTAAAGGTTCTCGGTATTCTTTTCTTCAAAAGAAAAGATCTTATAAGTATTCTTAACGATATTCGAACAGGTCCTATAAATATTTGAAAACTATTTTCTTCAAAATCAGTATGTTTTTCGTTTTTAAATTGAAGGTTGAACTTTTTATATTCTCGAAGTTATCGAATTTAAATTTATCTTTTAACATTTGATTTAAAAACTATAACAGATTTTTACAAATTACCCTCAAGTTATTTCCAATTTGACTTAGTTAAAAATTAAATTTCCTCTTATCGGAATCAGATTTTAATTTTTTTTGAAATTACAATTTTTTCTTTCTAACTAATGGAAGATGATCTTTCTTCCATCCATTAATTCCATTAGTTAGAACATAGATTTTTTTGTGTATTAACTTTTTTAACATTCTCGTTGGTTTTAAAATTTCTGTTCCGTTTTCTGTAATCACTATAATTTTTTTATCTTTTATTTTTTTTATATTTTTTTCATTTACTTCTTTTGAAGATATTTCAGAGAAATGAATAGAATGAATTATATGCTCTTTACAAAAATCATCATAATTTCTAAAATCAAAAATAATAGATTTCTCTCGATTAATCCATCGAATTAATTGATAACTACTAATATTTTTTAGTTTTAAAAAAAATTGATATAAATTGATAAATATGAAAGAAAAAAATAAAATAGTCCAAATTGAACTAATCATTTTATATTTATTAAAAAAAACAATTATATCTTTCATAAAAATAAGGAATTTTTGAAAGAACTTACTTTGAAGAGTTTTTGATATTCTCAATTTGTCGAAATTTTCTAACACATCAAAAAATACGAATTGATTATGGATAACTTTTTAGATTATCGACTGGGGTTAATAAATATCGAAAGAAAAATGCAACAAGAAGATCATTTATCTATTTTTAATCAAATTGAGAGATATTGTTTAGATATAAACTTCATTATAATTGAGCAATTTATTGAAATCAATAATGAATTTATATTTTCTATCTAAATAAAATTGACTGATCAAATATTCGGTTTTAAGTATACATTCTCAAATATTTTTGCTTCTTTATAAAATGATAAAATGATAATGCTTGCATCTTTCCAAATTAAATCTTTTATTTAAGTCACTTCGATTGACTTAAATTATATAAGCATTTCTTAAGTTTGTAGAACATAATCTTTGGAAGATTTTTTAAAAATAATGATAAAAATTATTCTTTTTTATTTTTAAATGAGATCAATTAAAATTTTTTACAAATTCATTTTTCGTTTAGAGTGTTAAATCATTTTCCTAAATAAAAAAATAAATTTCTTGATAAGTTTCTTAAATTTTTTTTAAAAGACAAACCATTTTAAAGAAACTTCTTTCAAAGAAATCATTTAATGATTTAGCACTAACTTTTGGAAATTTAATTAAAGTGTGCTTATAATTTTTATGTTGAAGCGATTGTGAAAATACTTTCTTTTGAATCTGACCTTCAAAAATATTTAAAAATTAGTTTTTGAATGAAATTAGGACATCATGTAAGCTTATCTTTAAGATTTAATCGAATAGTTTTGTTGATAGTAAAACGATTATTGAAAGAAGATGATATTTATTAAATATTAGAGATTTTTTCAGAAAGATTTTTTAATTGAAAAAATTTTTTCTTTAGTAACAAAATTTTTTCAAGAAATAAAGAATAAAAATTTTTGTTTGAAACTTAATTATACTACTTTTTAATGTTTTTATTAAAAATTAGATTTTATAAAAGAAGGAATCGTAAATAATGAAAAAAAAATCGGCTATCTATTCTGGAAGCTTTGATCCTCCTACTATAGGGCATGTAGACATCATCGTCCGAGCTTCTTCCATATTTGATCAAATTATTGTAGGAATAGCTAATAATCTAAAAAAAAACACTTCTTTCTATTGAAGAGAGGATTTTTTTTATAAAGGAAAGTACTAAATTTATTAAAAACGTTCAAGTGAAAAAAATTCCGGGATTAGTAGTAGATTTTGCAAGATCAAACAAAATAGATATCTTGATAAGATCTATTAGATGTATTATTGATCTTGAGTATGAAAAGAAAATCGCATTTCTAAATAAGAAAATTTCAAGTAATTTGGAAACGATATTTTTACTTTCTTCTTATGATTCTTCCTTTATTTCTTCTTCCTTAGTGAAGGAAATAGCATATTACGGAGGAAATATCTCTAGATTTTTACCAAAACCTGTGAGGAAAGATCTAAATCGCACAATTCTCAGAAAAATAAATTTATAAAATATACTAAAGGAAAAACCATATTAATATTTCGATTATTATCATTTAAAAAATGTTTTCATTGATTAAATAATAAAAATAAAACTCTCTGTAAGAATAGTTTTTTAAAAAAAAGCAAACCTCGACGAATTCGAATATCCAACTATATTTTTCTAAAACGTAAAAATTCGAACAGTAATCTTAAAAGATCATTTAATTTTTTTTTCTTTATATAAGACGTGCTTTTTAACAGTCGGATCAAATTTTTTGATTAACAATTTTTTTCGACTATTTTTTTGATTTTTAAATGTTGTATAAAAATGACCACTTCCTGAAGAAGAAACCATTCTAATTTTTTTTCTTAAACTTTTTGCCATATTTTTTCGATTTCAAAATATTTTCGATTCCTTTCTTTTCTATTATTCGAACTCCCTTAGCTGAAATTCGTAATCTTACGAATCTTTTTTCCTTTTCTATCCAAAATTTATGATAATGTAAATTAGGAAGAAAACGACGCTTGGTGGCATTCATCGAGTGAGATCGATGATTACCTTTTGTAGATTTTTTTCCAGTGATTTCACATATTCTACTCATGTTTTTTATTTTTTAAATTTTTTTTAAGAAGATATGTATGGATTACTTGAATTATGTTATCCGCTATCATAGCGTATTAAAGGAAAATTACTTAAAACTTGGATTATAACAGATTATTTTTTGTGATACAATAAAAATGATCATTAAATGTCTTCTAATAGATAAAATCTCGAACAATTACTGTGAAAAATATCAATTTTTCTCAAAAAATATTAATTCTTGATTCTGGATTAGGCGGATTGTCCGTTTATAAATATTTGGTAAGAAAACTACCAAATCTAAGTTACACTTATGTTTTTGACAACGAATTTTTTCCATATGGAAATAGAAAAGAATCTTTTATAATTAAAAGAGTAATAAGGTTGATTGATCAAATTCAGAGAGACAGAGAATTTGAAATAATTATTCTTGCTTGCAATACTGTTAGTGTAGTAAGTATAAACATATTAAAAGATATTTTTTCAGATTATATAATTTTAGGATCCGTTCCGGAAATAGACGTTGCTATCCAATTTACTAAAAATAAAGTCATATATGTTTTGGCAACTAAAAGAACGATTGAATACATCAGAAATAAAGTAAGTTTTTATTCAAAAGAGTTTAAAATTCATTTAGTTTCTTCTTCTAAACTAGTAAGGATGATTGAGGAGAAAATTCGAGGAAAAATTATTTTAAAAAATAAAATTTATTCTATTTTAAAGAATTTATCTAATCATCAAATTCCAGACACAATTGTTTTAGGATGCACTCACTACTCATTTATTTCCAAAGAAATAAAAGAAGCTTTTCCAAAATGTATTAACTTGATTGATTCTAAAAAGAATATTTATGATGATTTAACTAATTATGTCGATAAGCGATCGAAGAAAAAAGAATACTATGATAAATATCATGAAAATATGGTTTTTTTTACAAAATCTGATTATAAAATGAAAGAATTATCAGATTTCTTCAAAAGGATTGGATTTTTAAAGATGAAAAAGATAACTATTTGAATTTTCAAACAGTTTGATCGTAGTAAATTGATTACTGCAAAATATTTTCCTCTAAAGAACTTGAACTTAAAATTTTAAGTTAAAGAGTTTCTAAAAAAAAATTTCGCATATAATGGAAATTAATTTATAAATGTACTGTATAACTTAAGAGATTTTATAGTAATGAAAAATATAAGTCCTATTTTCACAAAAGCATGGAAAAATTTAGAAAGGAATTATCAATCTTTCAAAGATGTACATATGAAAGAAATGTTTCTTCGAAATAAAAATCGATTTCAGGAATTTTCTATCAATTTTGATGATAAGATATTTTTTGATTACTCAAAAAATAGAATTGATCAAAAAATAATTGAAAATTTGATTGATCTTGCGAAAGAAACTCATTTAGAAGATGCAATCAAAAGTATGTTTTGTGGAAAAAAAATTAATGTAACGGAAGGAAGATCTGTTTCTCATATGCATTTAAGAGGGAATATCCTTGATGAAAATCAAAATAACTTTTTACAAAATATACGAGAAAAAGTAAATATATCTTTAAAAAAGATGAAATCTTTTAGCGAAGATGTTATTCAAGGTATATGGAGGGGATACACTGGAAAAAAAATAACCGATGTTGTCAACATAGGAATAGGAGGTTCTAATCTAGGTCCAAAGATCATGATTCAGTCTCTAAAACCTTATAGAAATCATTTAAGATTTCATTTTCTATCAAACATTGATGTGGAACATTTCAACGATCTTTTAAAAAAAATTCATTTAGAAACAACATTATTTCTAATTTCCTCAAAAACTTTTCGAACTCAAGAAACTTTGACTAACGCATATTCCATAAAGAAGTTCTTTCTAAAGAAAGCAAAAAATGAAAAACATATGAATAATCATTTTATTGCCATTTCTATGAATATTCATGAAGCCAAAAAATTTGGTGTGAAATCTGAAAACATATTTAAGATATGGGATTGGGTAGGAGGAAGGTATTCGCTTTGGTCGGCGATTGGAATACCGATAGTTTTATCTATAGGATTTTCGAATTTTAAACAGATTTTAGCTGGTGCAAATTCTATGGATCGTCATTTTTATGAGAGCGATTTTAAAAAAAATATACCTGTGATTATGGCTTTAATAGAGATATGGTATAACAATTTTTTTAAATTTGAGACAACTGCTGTTTTACCTTATAACTACTGTTTGAGGAATATTCCAAATTATTTACAGCAACTCGGTATGGAATCTAATGGAAAAAATATCGATAGAAATCATCAAACCATATCTTATCAAAGTAATCCAATTATTTGGGGAGGTTCCGGAATTGATGGACAACATGCTTTTTATCAATTATTCCATCAAGGAACCAAAATTATTCCCTGTGATTTCATAGGTTCTGTTTGCGTACATGATAGTGATAATGAAAAAAGTTTTACAAGGGATCATCATGATAGATTGATGAGTAATTTTTTTGCGCAATCTGAAATATTGGCTTTTGGGAATATCAAAAAAGAACAAAATATTTGTAAAAAATCGAATGATATTCTTTATATTCACAAATTTTTATTTGGAAATAAACCTTCTAATTCGATATTAATCAGAAAAATTACTCCATATGTAATGGGTTCTTTGATTGCTATGTACGAACATAAAACGTTTTCTCAAGGGGTGATCTTAAATATTTTCAGTTTTGATCAATGGGGAGTAGAATTTGGAAAAAAATCGGCCAACTATATTTTTTCAGAAATTAATGACCCGTTAAAAAAGAAAGTTCAATACCATGATAGTTCTACCAATGGTTTAATTAATCTTTATAAAAAATGGAAGATTCGTTATTGATATATCATTTTCTTAAGAATAAAAAAGAAGAATTTTTAATTAAATTTTGTTCTATCTCTTATAAAAGATTTATCTTTTTATGTTGTTAAAAACTTTTTTATCGATACGAAATAAAATTGGAACATATGCTAGAATTTCTAGATTAAACAAACCAATAGGTTTTTTTTTATTTTTATTTCCTATATTATGGACATTTTGGTTATTAGAACAAGGTAAACCGAGATTAAAAGTTTTATTTATTTTTATGCTCGGAACGTTCAGTATGAGATCTGCGGGTTGTATAATCAATGATCTTTTAGATAAAGATTACGATGCCTTCGTTCAAAGAACTAAAGATAGGCCTTTCCCCAAAAAAGAAATTAAAAAAAAAGAAGCATTAATTTTATTTTTTTTATTTGTTTTTTTGTCGATTTTATTAGTGTTTCAACTAAGTTATATATCCATCATTTTCTCTATAATAGTTTTTATTTTAACAATTGTTTATCCTTTGATAAAAAGATTTAATCATTTTCCTCAAGTTGTACTAGGAATATCTACAGGATTATCTATACCAATGATTTTTTTTGAAACAATTAATAACTTTTTTTCTATAGAATGTCTAACTTTATTTTTAATTAATTTAGTATGGACACTGATATACGATACACAGTATGCAATGGCTGATAAAAAGTATGACATAAAAATTGGATTGAAATCTACGGCTATACTTTTTTCTAAGTTTAATCAAATAGCTATTTGTATTTTTCAATTTTTGATGATGATAATGCTAATCTACATTGGAGTTCAAAAAAAATTAAGTTCGATCTACTTTTCTAGTTTATTCCTTATTCTTTTGATATTTTTGTATCAATATCATTTGATTTCTAGAGATGAATCTAATTTATATCTGAAAGCGTTTTTGAGTAATGGATTGGTTGGTTGTATATTGTTTTTAGGAATATTATTAAGTTATTTCTAATTATTTTTCATTGGAATATTCATAAAATCCTTTAAAGGAATCTTCAAAAGATTTTATTTCTAAATAAATTTCTCTAGGAATTAATCTAAATATAATTTGATACAATTTCTTTGATTTTTGATTAACCAATATCAAATTTTTTTCCTTCCTTAAGAAATTGTTTTGAAACAAAATATTGATTAAATTAAAAAAATTTCTCTTATTGAATGTAATAATGATGTCTTTTATTACGATTGATCGAAAAAAAGAATAAGAAAAAAAGAAATCAATCCATAACCTTATTTTATTCAAATTAAAAATTGGTTTTAAATTTAGAAAAGATAAAACAATAAAATATTTACATAAAATTTCCTCTATTATTTTGGAAAATAGATTGATAGAAGTCATTTTTTCTTCGTTTAAAGAAATTTTTTTATTTTTTGAATCAAAATGTACAATTTTTTGATTGAAGAATTCTTCGACCGTTCTATCTATTTGGTTAGATATCAATTTCATCGAGTAATTTAGAAAGAACTCTTTTTTAATGATAGGTAAGATCAAAAAAACTTGATGATATATTTTATCGATCTTAATCTTTTGAAAAATAAGTATGATTCTTAATATCAAAGATGGAAGAATAAAAAGATGCATGATATTATTCTTGTAATATTTTAACATCATATTATTTTTTTTGATTAAAAATATTTTGAGATTATCTTTCATTTCAGCTAAAAGTTGAAATTTTTGATTTAAAAAGAATTCTCTAACCAGATCTCTTGAATTTTTTTGAGGAACAACAATTCCTTCTGAGTAAGGAATATGATTGAGAAAATCGATATACAGTTGCACTTGTAAAGTTAAAGTTTTGATGGATAAAGAGTTACCTGAAATGTACGAAAGAACTATCGAGCATAAATTAACAGAATTAATTGAAATGGAATTATTCAGACTAGTCATTATTTTAATAGATACTTTATCGATGACTTGATTGAAATGAGAAGAATGATCTCGACTATTTAAATTAGAGATTCGATATTTTTTTTTTGATAAGATAATGTCTTTCAAGAATATTGGATTTCCGAAATTAATGTAACCAAATCTTGATTTAAGTTGATTTAATTTGACTATTTCTCGAAATATTTTTAAAAATCCTTCTTTCTCTTTCGGTTTTCCGTTCAATTCTTTTACATAAGTAGATAATTCTAACACTTTATCGTACATAATATGAACTGGAACAATCACAAATTCTCGATTCTCAAATTGATATTTTGAAAAATTTTTTATTATAGTTGATAAAATTCCAGTCTTAGGATTTAATAGCAATCCAGTTCTCGATCTTCCTCCTTCTATAAAGTATTCGATAGATCTTCCAGAAAACATTATATATCTAAAACATTTCTGGAATGTTCTCATATATATTTCATTTTTTTTAAAAGATCGGCGAATGAAAACCGCTCCTAGTTTCTTAAGAAGAAATCCTATTGGCCAAAAATTTAAATTTATTCCTGCAATAATATAAGGTACCATCATTCCTTTACGATAAAGAATATAAGATAGTAAAAGATAATCCATATGACTTTTATGAGATGGTGAGTAGATTATTTGTGTATTTTTTTTTTCTAAAACTTGGTATAGATTTTCTAAGTTATACACAAAAATTTTTTTATAGATTCTATTTAAAATTATATTGAATATGACATTAGTTAGTTGAATCATCCCATAAGAAATATCATCCATCATCTCTTTAATAAGATTCATGATATGTTCATCAATTCTTTTTTTTGAAATCATCTTTCTTTTTGATTCTCTTTCGACTAAATCATCAATAATCCGATCAGATCGAACTTTTTTGAAAAGATCTTGACGATAGAGAAACTCTTTTGGTCCAGTTGTAATAAAAACATTTTTAAAATGCTTAATCATCATCATTCTAACAATTTTTTGAAAGATCGTTTTGTCTCTTATGAATCTTACAGATAACTCTCTTAAGGAGGAAATCAAATAAAAACGGACCCAAATGTTTCTTTTAAAAAATATTAAAAAAAAGACATCATATAGTTTCACAATTATATTCGTGAAAATTTGACATTTTAATTTTCTTCTATAAGAAAACTTATGAAATACAATTGAAACGAACAATAATTGAACTTTTGGATTTTTAGACAGAATAGAAGGATGAAGATATGATTCAAGTGAATTGGAAACTGATTTATAATTTGAAGAAAGATTTCTATTTTTTACTTTCTTTTTATGAACAAATATATAAGAGCAAGATTCTTTTTTATCAACTTTAATTTTTTTGATTGGATCTGATAAACCAAAAAGTTTACATTGATGTCGCAGAATAGTTAGATCGAACATAGATCCATAAGGAAGCAAATACAAAAAGGAATCATTAGTTTTCAAATTTAATTCTTCCATCGGATTTTCTGGAATTGATCTGATATTGAAAAATAAAAATCTCAAAGATTGAAGAATTCTAAGATGTAATCTTTTTAAAAAATAAAAATCAATCATCTACATGAATATCTTTTATAAAAAGATTGAATATATTTGCTCAGTCGAAGATCTTTAAAAAAAAGATCAATTAGCAATCTAGAGAATGTGTTTTCTATATAAATTTAAAACGAAAAGTTTATAGGAACTTCATTTAAAAATTAAAAACATAAAGTATACGATACTCTTTGAAATAACTCATTTTCTTCTTAAAGTTGATTTTAACACCAATACCCAGAGCGGGGATCGAACCCGCACGACCAAAATTAGGTCAAGGGATTTTAAGTCCCTTGTGTATACCGATTTCACCATCTGGGCAATTTTTCTTTAATTTTAAAGATTATTTAGGCGTATCCCGGAATCGAACCGAGGTATTCGGATTTGCAATCCGATGCATGGATGCCATTCTGCCAATACGCCAAATTTTCTAAAAAGAAATAAATTGTAACACAAAAGTTATCTATTTTTTGAATTAAGTATTTCTTTTATTTCAATTTAAAATTAATTTTTAATAATTTTATTTCAATAATCTCCAAGAAGATCGAAAATACTGAATCATTGAATAATATGTTAGAAAAACAGAGAAATATAATAACATAACGGAAAGAATTAATATCAAACCATTTTCTTTTAAGAACATTCCAACTAAAGAAAACATCTGAAAAAAAGTTTTCCATTTTCCAATTCGAGATACAGAGACACACTTCTTTTCCCCGAAATCTGCAGCTAACTCTCGAAGAGACAAAATGATAATTTCTCTAATTATCATAGCAATGGAAGGTAAAGTAATCCACCAAACATGGTACCAATCAACTACCAATATAAGAGAACTTACTACTATGATTTTATCTGCCACCGGATCTAAAAAGGTACCTAGTTTTGTTGTTTTTTTGAAGTATCTTGCTAAAAGTCCATCGAACAAATCTGTTATTGCTGCAATTACGAACGTTACTATACTCATTACTTCAGACCAAGAGAATGGCATATAAAAAAATACAATTAACATGGGAGTTGACAGAATTCTAAAGAATGTTAAAGAAGTTGGATGCAATTGCATTAACGATTGCTATATAATTTTTGAGATTTTTTGATAGAAATTTTCGATTTTAACCAAGTTTTTAAACCATTTAATAATAAGAAAAATCTGACTTTTTTCGATAAAATTCAATTTAAAGCCCAATTTTGGACAAGTTCAAGAAATGTAATTATTTGCAAGATCTCGATAAAATTCTTTTGAAAGTCAATAATCTTTAAAAGAATAAAATCAAAAATTTCAATTTTTTAATCGGTTGTATAAAACATTCTCTTATCTAAATTTCTTTAAAAAAATAATTTTTTTGTACTAGATTAACTTGTTTCGATACAATGAAAGAAATTTTTGATCAAATGTGTTCTCTAAAATAACTCTTCTTCAGAATAAGAATTTATAAACTGCTAATTTATTTTAGTAAGATTAATGTATTACTCTAAATAGAGATTATTCAACTGATGTCTTCTTAAGATTGATTATAAAACAAAAACACACTTATTCTTAAATTAATTTTTAAATTAACGTAAATTTAAAATATTTTTCTATTTCTTCAAAGTAATTACACGATTTAAGTAAGGAGCTGTGTAAAACATGATCATTGAAATAATTAAGCTAATTATTCCTATTTTGATAAAAACTAAGTCATATACCTTCAATGATTCGATAGTATTGAATATTTTGTCTTTAGGAAAAGTCGTTAAGGATGACACATATCCAGCTATAAATGAAGAAATGGAATTAGTCAAGAACCAGGTACCCATTATAAATCCCATTAATCCTTTAGGAGCAAACTGAGCTATCATCGATAATCCCAAACCTGAAATCATCAATTCTCCAATTCCTTGGAAAGCATATGAAAATATTAACCAAAATGGAGACACAATTCCTCTTTCAGAGAAGATAGAACCAATTGGTAATATCAAAAAAGATATCGAGCAAAAAACCATTCCAATTGCAAATTTATATGGAATCAATAAACATGTTCCAACTTTTTCATATATTTTCGATAAAATAGGACTAAAAACAATGATCCAAAAAGGATTTAAGGATTGATATTGTGCTGGCTCTATGGAAATACCGAAAATCGTGTGCGCCACATTGTGTGTAGCAAAAAAGTTTATAGACATTGGCATTTGCCCGTACAAAACGAAGAAGACCAATGCCTCAATGGTCAATATTGATACAACTGACATTTTTAATCGATCCAAACTTTTCATCGATATTATTTCTTGAATAAACTTAAAGACAATAAAGATTGAAATCATTGTAAGAACAATCTTAATAGTGTTTAAATGATAAAGAAGCCAATCAGAAATTAGTATCAATACGAAGATTCCACAAAATATAAAGAAATAAGTTTTTAAAGAGACCGATTGAAAATCTGGATAAGATCCTATTTTTTTTATCCAATTCCGAAAAGATAGAAAGATTATTAAAGTAATCAATAAACCAAACACACTCGTAGCAAAAGCTACGTTCCATCCATAAATTTTGGCTAGAACTGGAGTAATCAACATGGATAAGAAAGATCCAATATTGATTGACATGTAATACATGGTAAACGCTCCATCCAGACGGACATCTTTCTTGTCGTAACAAGAAGAGAGCAAAGAAGATGGGTTAGATTTAAATAATCCGTTTCCTACGGAAATACAAGATAGTCCAAGATATATTGATGATATCTCATTATTGGAGAAAGCAATTAAAGAATATCCGAAAATTAATGTTAAAGTTCCAAGAACGATGACTCTCTTAGATCCTAAAATTTTATCTCCTATCCATCCTCCAATGGCTACGAATCCGTAAACCAAGGCAGTAAATGCAGAAAATAAAGAAAACGCTTTATCTTCGGACATTCCTAAAATTTTAGTTAAATAAATTGTTAAAATTCCTTGTAAACCATAGAAACTAAATCTTTCCCATAATTCTATTGAGAAAATTAAATAGAAAGGTTTCGGTTGTTTTAATAGATTAAAATTTAGACTACGAGAGTTATCCTTCAAAGACACGATCAACCTCTTCGATTCCTTTTTCTTAAAAATTTTCATTTTATAAACTTCATAATAAAATTAAAAGATATATGTTATAAACTCTTTTTGATTTCTTAATAATCAGATTTTCCTAAAGTCTTATTATTTTGGTTATCAATTCCTATTTGTTCTACTATATCATTTTAAATGAAAATTGATGTATTACTGATTAAAAGAGATATGTTTTTAATCTATTTTCCCCAAACATCATATTTAATTTGTATATTTGGATATTTTTTGATATTAAATTTAGGTATTTTTCCTTCTTTTATTTGCAAATGATAGTCCCTTGTTAACATAAATATGAGTTTAGATAGCAGAAAAATAGCAATTAAATTAATTATTGTCATACACCCCATCGATATATCTGCTAACTTCCAAACTAGTGGAGTTTCTACATATGTTCCAAAAATAATCATGACTATTGTGCAAACTCGTAACATAAACAAAGAATAAGAATCATTTTTTTTCAGAAAAATTATATTACTTTCAGCATAGCAATAATTTGAGATTATAGAAGTAAAAGAGAAAAAGAAGGTTGAAATGGATATGAAAAATTTTCCAAAATCTCCAAAAAAATGAGAAACAGCCATTTGTGTTAATTCAATTCCATTGATCGAATCATTTGTATTATTTAATACTCCAGAAGAGATGATAACGATGGCCGTTGTACTACAGATTATCATTGTATCTATGAAAACACCTAACATTTGAATATATCCTTGAGAAACAGGATGAGGTGGATATGGAGAAGCTGAAGCAGCTGCGTTTGGAGTAGATCCCATTCCAGCTTCGTTCGAAAAAAGTCCTCTTTTAAATCCTTGAACCATTATTTGAGAGAAACTATATCCAGCTATTCCACTGCAAGCTTCTCCTATACCGAAAGCATTTTTTATTATTGAGAAAAAAACTTCGAACAATTGATTTACATTTTTACCAATTGCCCAACAAGAAAGAAATAAGTAAGTAATTGCCATGAATGGAACAATAAATTCAGATACTTTTGAGACAGATCGTAATCCTCCAAATATAACTATTCCACATATCATAGAAAGACACGTCCCAACATGTAAAGAATTTACGTTAAATGCTAAAGAAGCTGCTTTTACAATAGAATTCGATTGAACAGAATTAAATATTAATCCAAAAGAAATAATTAATAATATAGAAAATAGTGTTCCCATCCATCTCATGTTCAAACCTTTTTCCATATAATAAGAAGGACCCCCATAGTAACGTCCTTTTTTGTCAATTGTTTTATAAAGTTGCGCAAGTATACTTTCTGAAAAAGATGTTGCCATACCTATTATGGCAGCAACCCACATCCAAAAGATTGATCCTACTCCTCCCAAATTTAAGGCAATTGCAACTCCGGTAAGGTTGCCAGTTCCAACTCTAGAAGCTAACGTTGTACATAAAGCTTGAAATGAAGATATTCCAGATTTATTTGATTTATTGCTTCCTCTAAGTATTGTAAACATATGAAAAAAATGTTTGATCTGAATAAATCTGGTACCGACTGTGAGATAAATTCCAACTAATATTAAAAAATAAATTAGTAAATGATCCCATAGAAAGTTATTTAATTTATCTATTAATCGCGTCAAAATTTACTCCTAGATTGAACAAAAAATGACAAAAAATAAAAGTTACTTTTTATTAATACAATATTTCAGATATCGTAAAATATTAGAAAATCTAAATAACTAACATGAATTGAGATTAAAAAAGAAGATCTTAAATAAATATTTAGCTATTTTTATCTATTTTTAAAATGATCGTCGATTTGAACAGTTATTAATCGATATTGCATTTAATCATTAATCAAGAAAATAAATCTTATGACTTTTGAAAAAATTTTAATGAAAAATTCTTTCTTTTCAAGATATTAGAAAATCTTGGTTTAGGAGGCATCTTTTCATATATTCTAATTCTATTTTTTTTAATATCGCATTCAGTAACTTTATAATCTTTCCACAAAGAAACATATTGAATAACAGATTTTGGCCATCTAAAGTTTACCTTAAATCCCCGATTTATACATTCTTTCTGTAGAAGCATATATCTTTTATATAAGAATAATAGCTTGTCTCTAAAGAAAATTACATGTCCTTTTCCTAAGATATATTGTGAAACTTTAGAAATTTTTACTAATCCAAACTTTTTAATCACATAATTAGGAATTCTAATAATTTCCATGTTTTCAGCCAATAAGTGTTGATCGCATAATTCAATCGGTTGAACAACATTAATTCTAGTCATATAGGTCATAATAAATAAATTGGAAAACTCAAAATATATTCAATTTTTAATTTTTGATCGATGAAAATTCATTAATTTTTAGAAGTTATGCAGAATTCTATTCAATTCCTTGCCGAAGATCGGACTCGAACCGACAAACCATAAGGTGACTGATTTTGAATCAATTGCGTTTACCAATTTCGCCACTTCGGCAAATATTAAGCTAATGGAAATTGTTAATTAGTTTTTTATGTATATTATTATATTGATCCTTGAGAAATTACTGCATCAGCTACTTTAACAAAGGAAGCAATATTCGCTCCTCTGACATAATTAACTTTTTTCTTTTCTTCTCCATATTTTATGGAAGTTCTATAAGAGTTTTTCATCACTTTCTTCATTTCTTTTTCAACTTTATTTTTGTTCCATACAGAATATGTAGAATTTTGAATTTTTTCTAAAACTGAAACTATGACTCCTCCAGAATTAGCTATTTTTCCTGGAATAAATAAAATATCGTAATTTTGAAACAATTGTATTGCTTTTTTTATGACAGGCATGTTAGATCCTTCAACTACAATTTTTATGTTGTTCTTTATCATCATTTCAGCATCAACTTCGTTAATTTCATTTTGAGTAGCGCAAGGAATCGCTATGTCTGCTGAAATGGACCAAGGTGATTTATCTTTAAGATAGATTAAACCGAATTCTTCAGAATATTGTTGAATTCTTCCATTCAGCTCTTTTTTTATAAATTTCAATCTATTTAACTTTTCTATGTTAAATCCTTCAAGATCTACAACTGTTCCATCTGAATCGGACGCAGTAATAACTCTTGCTCCCATTTGTATGCATTTTTCGATAGCGTGTATAGCAACGTTCCCAGATCCTGAAATCAATACTTTCTTTTTATTGATAGATTCATTATGATGGTAATTTAGAGCTAATTCAGTTAAATATATCACTCCATAACCTGTAGATTCTTCTCTTAATTGACTACCAGACGAAAATAGACTTTTTCCAGTAAACACACAGGAGGAGTCACCACAAATTTTTCTCATCATACCTGCCATTAGGTCTATTTCAGAATAACCTACTCCTATGTCGCCAGCTGGTATGTCAGTGTTTGCTCCCAAATATTTGTACGAATTTAAAATAAAAGATTGACAGAATCTTTCGATCTCTACTTTACTCTTCTTTTTAATGCTAAAATTCGATCCTCCTTTTCCTCCTCCAATTGGAAAATTAGTAAGTGCATTCTTAAAAGTTTGTTCAAAACCGAGAAATTTTAGAACTGATATATTAACTGACTCATGAAATCGAATTCCTCCTTTGAAAGGTCCTATTGAAGAGTTGAATTGCACTCTCCATCCTGTATTAATTTGAGTTTTTCCAGAATCATCTATCCAACATACTCTAAATTGTATTATTCTTTCAGGTTCCGTTAGTCTTTTTAACAAAGAAATATCTTGATATTTTGAATGATCGTATAAAAAAGGTAAGATTGATGAAAAAAATTCTTGTACTGACTGAAAAAATTCCGGTTGATCCTTGTGATTTAATTCGAAAGTATTCAGAAATTTCGTCAATAAAGCAAAACTTTTCATATTCTAATTTACCTCGATTTTTTTGATGAATTTTCTTAGAAAAATAAAATTTTATAAATACAGTTTTTCATTAAGAAACAATGAAAACATTGATGAAATTTTGATGTATTTTAGATTTTTAATATTTTTATGATTTANAAATCTGTAATTCTTTTAAAAAAGTTTTATTTTATATCAATTTCGAAAGAGAAACATAAAACAGACTAGATAAAAAAACGGATACCGGTATCGTAAACATCCAAGTTAAAAAAATGTTTCTAACAGTTTTTCTTTGTATTTCATTCTTATCTGCAATCATGGATCCAGCAACAGCAGAAGATAAAACTTGTGTTGTGGAAACTGGTATTCCGAAATAACTAGCTATTCCAACAGAGAAAGCCGTAGTAATTTGAGCAGAAACTCCTTGAGCATAAGTCATTCCTTTTTTTCCTATCTTTTCTCCTATTGTAATCACAGATCTTTTCCATCCTATCATAGTTCCAAGAGATAATGTTATGGCAATCATAACTATTGTCCAAAGTGGAGCATATTCCACTGTATGCAGTAAGTTTTTTTTCAAATCATTCAGAAAAATAATATCTTCTCTTTTTATTCCGGAAATTTTCGTAATATTTGAGGTGATATTTGACAAACAAGTCAAAGATTTTCGAATTTGACTTCTTTGTTGTGGGTTTAGAACTGAGTATGTTTGAATGTCTTTTAGAGTATATAGAGCATTATGAATAGTTTCTTTAATAGAAGATTGTTTTTTTGAGAAACATTTATTTTGTAAATTTTTTAATGTACAGAGTTTTTTCGTAGCTAAATCAATTTCAAGTTGATGATTTTCATAATATTTGTTCAAACTTAAGACTGCATTGTACACTTTAGATATATCATAACAATTTGCATTCATGTTTAATGAAAATTTAGAAGGAATCATTCCAATTAAAATCAACATAATCAATCCTATTCCTTTCTGTCCATCATTAGATCCATGTGAAAAGCTGACTCCTGCAGAAGATAAAATCAATATTGCTCTAACTAAAAATGGCGGATTTTTTTTTCCGTCTTGTTTTTCTCTTTCTATCGGTGTTAAGTGAATCTTTCTAAGATTAACTGCATGGCTCCAAAATTTTCTAAGATAAAACATTAGTATTCCCGAAATGAGAATTCCAATTATTGGGGAAAAAAACAAGGATAATAGGACTCCAGAAATTTTTTTTATATTTAGTATGCTCAACATAAGTTGACCAGCAATGAAAGAATTTGAAATAACTGCTCCAACAATTGATCCAATTAAGGTATGAGAACTAGAACTAGGTAATCCAAGATACCAAGTCCCAATGTTCCAAAGAATAGAAGAAAACAAAACAGAAAAAATTATTGATATCAAGTTTTTTGTTTCATTGTTTCCTATAAGCAAATCTATTGGAAATAATTCCATTATGGAGTAAGCTACGCTCAGTCCTCCTAACATAACTCCACAAAAATTGAATATTCCAGATATTATTACAGCCGTTTCTGCTCTCATAGATCGAGTATAGATGACTGTAGTTACTGCATTTGCAGTATCATGAAATCCGTTAATCAATTCGTATACTAGGACACAAAATAGTGCTAACGGAAAAAGTACATAAGTTCGAAAATCTAAAGCGACGAATTCATATAACATAAATTCAATATCAATTTGTTTTTTATGAAAAAATTATTTTTTGAGATGTCGTTTTTTTTTAAAAAAAGTATTTAAAAAAATTAACTAGATACATTTTAGATATCCAAATCTATTAGAGAAATTTATATTATAAAATCTCTACATTTTTTTAGATAAGTTATCAGTTTCAGATGTCTAAAAATTTTTTATCTTTTTTATTGTTTTTAAAACATTTGTAGATCGAAATTACGAGAAATTCATCAATCATTTGAAAACATTAAATATTTAACAATATCGTTTTATATTTTTGAATTTTTAAATAAATTTTAATTTAACATTTCATTTTTGATATAACACAAGGATCTCTCTGAATACGTTTAACATGTAATGAGAAAATAATTTTTCGAATCTGTCAAGTTTTTCAATATGATCTATGTGAGATATCATATATATTTCAGAAAATCATAAAAATATTTGAAAAATCTGAATATATTTTCTAAGACTTTATAAGAAATCAAGAATTTCAAACAAGTTTCAATATCTATCTTTATCTATTTTCTAAAGTAAGCAAATATATTTTAACTATTCTAAAAAATAAAAAATTTAAAAGATAGTTTAATCATTTTAATAAAGTAAGAATTTTTCAAAAAATTCGTTTATATCAATGAAGACATTTTCGGATAGCATAATTAAATTATAGGTTTTCTTTTAAAAGAATTATTATTCAGCATTAGAAATCATAGATCTTTCTTTTTTGAAAAAGTTTTTAAATTTTTAGTAGAAAATAAATTTCCAAAAAGTGATTTCTTAATGGAAACGAATTTCTCTATAAGAAAACTAAAATTTTTGGAAAGATAACTGTAGTTAACAATTGACTTTGAACTTTTTTTCTGAAGTAAGTATTGATTTATCTCCTTTCAGAAGTAAGATTGAAATAAGTTAAAGATATTATTTTAAGACTAATTTTTTTGTTCTAAATTAATTTAATGAGAAGCCATATTATTTTTTAATCAATTGATTTTTATAAAAAAATGATGGAAAGAAGAAATTTATTTTTAATAGGACCAATGGGTGCAGGAAAAAGCACGATAGGTCGTCAGTTAGCAAGAAAATTAAATATGGATTTTTTTGATTCGGATCAAGAAATAGAGAAGAGAACTGGAGTAGATATAGGATGGATATTTGACTTAGAAGGAGAGATTGGTTTTAGAAAAAGAGAAAAACAAGTTATTGATGAATTGACAGAAAAACATGGTATCATATTGGCAACTGGAGGAGGATCTGTCAAACTGAGAGAAAACCGAAATAAACTCTCAGCGAGAGGAACAGTAATTTATTTAGAAACCACTGTCGAAAGACAAGTAAGTCGGATTTATTATGATAAAAGAAGGCCTTTAGTTGAATCGAAAGAGAAAATTTTAGAAACTTTAAAGAATTTAGCAGTCGAAAGAAATCCGTTATACAAAGAGATCGCTGATATTATTATTCAAGTGAATAATAAAAGTACGAACTTTTTAGTAAATAACATTATTAATTCATTACAGCCATTTTTTAGATCGAATAATAAAAGATTACTTTGAATAAATTCTTGAATAATTTTGATAAAATAAAGTTTTTTTTTAATGGAAAAGAATGCTCGATTTTTATTGGATTTGATTTATTTAAAATTAAAAATTTTTTTGAAAAATTTAAAGAAAAAGATCAAGTTGTTATAATAACTAATCAAAGACTATACGATCTTTATTATCAAGAAATACGAAAAAGTATTCTGACAATAACTAATCGAGTAGACAAAATAATTGTTTCAGATGGAGAAAAAAACAAATCTTTAAAAACTGTAATTTATGTTCTTAACTTCTTAAAAAAAAGAAGATATTCAAAAAATATTGTCTTGGTTGCTTTAGGTGGAGGACTTATAGGAGATTTGACTGGTTTTATATCTTCTATTTATTTAAGAGGTACATATTTCGTTCAAATTCCCACTAGCCTTTTAGCTCAGATTGATTCCTCTATAGGAGGGAAAAATGCAATTAATTACAAAGATGCTAAGAATATGGTAGGTTCTTTTTATCATCCAAATTTAATATTGATCAATTTGAGTTTTTTAAATACTGTTTCAGATCGTCAATTTCAATCCGGTATGACAGAAGCTATCAAATATGGAATTGCGATGGATTATAGTTTTTTTTGCTGGTTAGAAAATAACTATAAGAAAATACTTTTCAGGGAAAAAGAGACGATTAAATATCTTGTCTATTATTGCTGTAAAATAAAATCTGAAATCATATCTCAAGATCCAGAGGAAAATCAAAATAAAAGAGTCCTTCTAAATTTGGGTCATACGTTCGCTCATGCCATAGAATCCAAACTGAATTTTAGTGATGTTTTGTATCATGGAGAAACAGTTTCAATAGGGATAGTTACATCTCTTAAGGTAGCAAATTTAATTAACAAGTTTTCTAAAAAAAATACAAATAGAATTATTTCTTTGTTGAAGAAATTTAGTTTGCCACTTTTTCTATCGAAAGAAATGTCTTATGAAGATTATTTATTTTTTATTCAGTACGATAAAAAGAGAATCAGAAGAAATCAAATTGATTTAGTTTTACCTGTTGAAATAGGTAAATCCTCTTTATACCGAAATGTCGATAGAAATATAGTGATTCGAGCAATAAATTCCAAAATAAAAAATTTTTGATTTGAATCAATTTTTTCTACTTTAAGATCGATTATTTTTTTATTTATTTATGGTTTTTATTACTTTGAACTAACTTTTGCGAGTGAAAAAAATTGAAAGTGTTTTTTTGTTTTGATTGTTAAAATCTATTTTAAATTTATTTTTTGTTCTTGAAAAATCGATATATTTATGTATTTTATTATTCATAATAATGTATTTTTATTTTTAATTTTCGAACAGGTTTTTAATCTGTGAGATTTTTAATAGATTTTTTAAATAATTGATTTTTATCAATAAAAGAAAAAAAATCGGCTTTTAACTTTAAAGGATTAAATTTCTTTTAATGAATTATTAATAGGGTTTTATTACATAATTCATGACGAATTATAGTTCAAGATTTTTATGATAATTAATCCATTTATAAAACGTTGTTCGATAGCCATCTCTATTTTATCAGCGAATCTTGCAAGTTTAGGAAAAGATATCGCAAAACTAGTTCGATCTGGTTTAACGGATATTATTCATTTCGATATTATGGATAACCATTATGTTCCAAACTTAACCTTCGGTCCTATTCTTTGTAAATCTTTGATAGAGTACGGAATTCAATCTAATTTTCATATACATTTAATGACAGATCCGTCAGAAAGGTTAATCAGAGAATTTATTGAACTTGGTGTGCATCAAATTTTATTACATGTTGAGGAAGGTATAACTCTTAAAAAAGAGTTAAGGATAATTCGAGAAAACGGATGTAAAGCAGGAATTGTATTTAATCCAAAAATGTCTTTAGAGATTTTGACTACTTTGATTAATGAAATTGATTCAGTTTTAATCATGTCTGTCAATCCTGGATTTGGCGGGCAATCTTTCATAGAAAATAGTATTAAAAGATTACTAGAAGCACGTTCTATAATTGATAGAAGTGGAAAAGATATCTTACTTGGAGTTGACGGTGGTATTAATTTAAAAAATTTGAAAAAAATCGTGGAGACTGGAGTAGATATTTTAGTAATAGGATCGGCAATTTTCAATCGTTCTAGGAATTACGTGGAAATATTAAATGTTTTTCGAAAAAAAATAGATTTCTATCAGAAAAAATTAGTAAATTAAATATTTCGTGTGATAGATTGATTTTTAAAGGTTGTTTCATTTAAATAAAATAGTGGAATTTAAATCTAAGAAATTTGATAGACAAAATTTCTTTTAAAAAAATGAAGAAAAATTTTTTTCATAAAGATAAACCAGTTGTTTTTAGTGGAATACAACCATCTGGTTCCCTAACTATAGGGAACTATATTGGAGCAATTAGAGAATGGGTAAGAATACAGGATCAATATAACTGTATTTATTGCATTGCCGATCAACATTCCATTACTAAATTTGATAAAAAAAAATTATCGTTAGGAAAAAATATATTGGATACATTAGCAATATATATAGCTTGTGGAATTGATCCGAAAAAAAGTATAGTTTTCGTTCAATCTAAAGTTCCTCAACACTTTCAGCTAAATTGGGTTTTAAGTTGCTATACTCCTCTTGGAGAATTGAAAAGGATGACTCAGTTTAAAGAGAACTTTTCTATTTATGGAAATAGAATGAACATTGGAATTTTAAATTATCCTGTTTTAATGGCTGCAGATATATTGTTGTATGGAGCTTCCTTAATTCCAGTAGGAATTGATCAAATGCAGCATATTGAGATATGTAGAAGAATAGCTAATCGATTCAATAAAATTCATGGAAATGTTTTTAAAATTCCAAAGGCCATAATTGGTAAATTTAAAGTGATGGGAATCAAAAATCCAGAAAAAAAGATGTCTAAATCTGACCATGATTCAAACAATGTTATAAAAATACTCGATAATCCAGAATTAATTATGAAAAAGATCAGATTAGCTTCAACTGATTCCGAAAACCCTCCTAAAATATCCTTCGATATGAATAGAAAATCTGGAATTTCTAATTTGATTAATATTTTTTCAAGTTTGACTGAACTTCCCATTTTGGAAATAGAAAAACGTTTTTTCGGAAAAAACTATTTGTATTTTAAGAAGTGTGTTTGTAAAGTTTTGGTTCAAAAATTGAAGAGAATTCAAGAGAAATTCTTCTACGTTAGAAAAAAAGAGAAATTCTTAGAGAAAATCTTGCAGGAGGGATCAGAAAGAGCAAAGTTAATAGCGAAAGAAAATATGGAAAAAGTTTTTTCTTCTATTGGAATTTAAAAAATATACTTTGTTTTCTCTCTGATTCCTTCAGAAGATGATAAAAACTAATAAGTATTTTCAAAAATTTATCATAACTTACTTTTTCCTATTAATAACCTATTTTCTGCTTCTTCCCAGTTTAATACATTCCAAAAGGATTGAATGTATTCCTTCTTACGATTTTGGTATTTTAAGTAATACGAATGTTCCCATAGATCTATTCCGAAAATTGGATAGTATGATGTAGAAGAATCATTGTACATAAACGGATTTTCTTGATTTGGAGTATTCATAATACTCAAATCTTCATTTTTCAAAACCAGCCAAGTCCATCCAGATCCAAAACAAGATATGGCTTTTTTCTCAAATTTTTCTTTAAATTTTTTTATGTTCTCGAATTTAGATTCAATAACGTATTGCATTTTTTGACTTAAATTCGTCCCTATTTTTAATCCTTTAAAAAAAATTTCATGATTTATCACCCCTCCAGCATTATTCCTTAATAAAATTTTTAAATCTTGATTCGATATCATATTTAAATTTTGAATCAGATTGAATAGATCGTACTTTTTGAGATTTTTGTCTATCTCTTGTAACAATTGATTGGTGTTATTTACGTATGTTCGATAATGCATTTCATAATGTAAAAATATTGTTCTTTCATCTAGAAAAGGTTCTAAATCCCGATATCCATACGATAACTTTAGTGAAGTATGTTTCATATTTTCTCCAAAAAAATTCTTTTTTTAAGAAATTATCTCATTCTAACAAAAAAAATGTAGCTTGATAAGATTTTATCTTTTCGTTTATTTAATTTAACTTATATAATTTAGTGAAATAAATAATGTTCTACAGGTATCGTTTTGAGATTAAAGAGTAATTTTTAAGAATATCGAAATATTTATAAATTTCTTTTTGGAAAAATTAATTTCATTAATTAACTCACTTTTTCCAAAAAATTGGAGTGAACAAAATTAATAAAGTGAATATTTCTAATCTTCCAAATAACATAGTAAATATCAGAATCCATTTTCCAGCAAAATTCATATTTATGAAATTTTCTGAGAAATCTCCCAGAGCAGGTCCAAAATTATTTAAAGTTGCTACAATTGAAGAGAAAGCAGAAAATTCATCTACTCCAGTTGAAATTAATAAAAGCAAACTAGAGATGAATATTAATACGTAAGAAGAAAAGAAACCCCATATAGTATCTATATTTTTTTCTGATAGAATTCTATGATTATTATAATTTATTTTGATAGTATATATTGCGTTCGGATGAACTAAACGTTTTAATTCTGTTGAAACTTGAAAAAACAGTAATAAAATTCTAATAACTTTTAGTCCTCCTCCAACTGATCCAGAACATCCTCCTATAAAAGTAGAAAAGAGAAGTAACATTTGCAAAAAAAGTGGTAGTGTTTCGATATTATCGATACTAAATCCAGCAGTTGTAGAAGAAGAAATCACTTGAAAAAAAGATTGATGAATAATTGTTAATATTGATTTATTTCCAGAAGAATGATACAAGGAGACAATCAAAACAACTACGACTAATAAAACTTGAAAAAAAATAAATGTTTTAAATTCTAAATCGTTCCAATAAATTTTCAAACTCTTCCCAGAGAGAACTAAAAAATGTAAATTAAAATTACAACTTGATACTAGCAAAAAAAACAACACTATATCATTTATCCAAATATTTTTAAAATATCCTATATTCTCGTCATGTGTAGAAAATCCACCTAAAGAGATAATCGAAAAACTATGTGAAATAGCGTCAAAAAAATCCATTCCAGCTATCCATAATAGTATCGTACATATGATCGTTAAAAGAATATAAATTGACCACAAGGTTTTTGCTGTTTTAGATGCCCTCGGATGAATTTTATTTTCTTTTATAGGTCCAGAGATTTCTGCTTTGTACAGCTGAAATCCCCCAGATATTCCGAATAACGGAAATATCGCTATTGCCAATACTATTATTCCCATTCCACCCAACCATTGTAACATCTGTCTATAAAATAATATAGACTTTGGAAGATCATTCAATTGAATTAGATTTGTTGCTCCGGTTGTAGTTAGTCCAGAAAAGGATTCAAAAAAAGCATCTGTTACCGATATATTCGGTTGATCTAAAAATATGAAAGGAAGAGATCCTAAACTTCCTAGAACCACCCAAAATAAAGAGACTACTAAAAATCCTTCCTTCTGACTCAATTCTCGATTTCTATTTTTATTAGGAACCCATAAAATCAATCCAACTAATAAAGTGACTAGGAAAGTATGAATGAAAGAGCGTTCTGTTTTATCTTGATAAAAGAGAGAAACCAATCCTGGAATGACCATGGTTATGGAAAACATTACAAACAATAATCCAATAATTCTGATTATATTTTTAAAATCCATGATTGATATCAATGATTAAATATTAGCGCATCCTATAGAGGATTGATTTTTTGAATCTTTCGAAAAATTGTAACTCAGTTTTAAACCGAAATTACATAAGCATATTTTTTTGGAAAAATTAAAAAACTTGATATTTTTTACAAATCACCAAATTTTCTATATTAAAAAGAAGAACCTTTTGAAATTTATTTTAAAGATACGCTTTGATACGATGATTTAAAAGAAATTAAATTTTTCTCAATAATTTTTTCAGAAATTAAATATATCCGTATTGGACAATATTTACTCGAGAATAATATTGAGAATCTTTCAATTTTCTCATAGAACTCTATTTATAGAAGTTTTAAGAAAAAGATCAATTTGGTTTTAACTGATTTTTTCAAATTCAAAATATTTTTAGATTTTCAAATGTTTCCAGATTTTTTCAACTTTTTTTTCTATAGATTTTTTCATTTTGATAGTTCTTCCCCATGCTCTATTTGTTTCTCCTGGAAACTTATTAGTAGCATCAATCCCCATCTTCGAACCTAATCCTTCTATTTCTGAAGAAAAATCAAGATAATCTATTGGTGTATTTTTTATCAAAAATACATCTCTACTTGGATCTGATCTAGTAGATATTGCCCAAATCACTTCCTTCCAGTCTCTTGCATTAATATCTTCATCGCAAACTATAATGAATTTAGTATATATAAATTGTTTTAAATACGTCCATATTCCCATCATTACTTGTCTGGCTTGCCCTGAATACTCCTTTTTGATTGTAACAATCGCAAATCTATATGAACACGCTTCATAAGGAAGGTAAAAATCTACAATTTCAGAAAATTTTTTTTTCAGTATTGGTATTAATATTTCATTCATTGCAATCCCTAAAACGCTCGGTTCATCTAAAGGTCTTCCAGAATAAGTAGAGTGATAAATGTAATCATTTCTTTTAGTAATGTGTGTAACAGTGAACACTGGAAATTTTTCCACTGTTCCATAATATCCAGTATGATCTCCATGTGGACCTTCTTGAGAATATTCTTCAGGATGAATATATCCTTCTAAAATTAGTTCAGAGCTTGCTGGCACATGAATAGGAATGGAAATACATTTTGTAACTTCTGATCTATAACCTCTTAAGATTCCAGCAAAAGCATATTCAGAAATTTCATTAGGAATAGGAATAACAGCTGAAAGAATAGTAGCTGGATCTGCTCCAATGGATACCGCAATTGGAAAGGGTTGGGATGGATATTTTTTTTTCCAAATATAAAAATCTGAAGCTCCACCTCTTTGTGGTAGCCATCTCATAATTAGCTTGTTTTCAGAGAGCAATTGTTGTCGATATATTCCTAAATTATATCGATTTAAATTTTGGTTTTTAGTAATTGTAATTCCAAAAGTTATAAGAGGTGCGACATCTTTAGGCCAACATCGCATGATCGGTATATCGAATAAATTTATATTATTTTCTTTTAAAATAACTTCTTGACAGACTGCTCTTTTAACATTTTTTACATTTGTAAACCAAATACTTTTTAACTTTTTTAATCTTTTCATAAATCCAGAAAAATTTTTTGGAGCATTTGGTTCTTTTAAAAAAGCTATTAATTTTCCTATTTTTTTTAAAGATTGGGTGTCATTTCCTCCTATGCTCATCGCGATTCTTTCAACTGTTCCAAATAAATTGCATAAAACTCTTTTTTTAAAAAATCCGGTTGGATTTTCAAAAAGTAAAGCAGGACCTTTAGAATGTATTGATCTTCTTGAAAGTTCAGTCATTTCTAAATTTGGATCAACTTTTTGTCGAACTTTTTTAAGTTTATTTTTTTTTTCTAAAAAGTTTAGAAAATCTCTTAGACTTCTGTATCCATTTTTCATGTATAAATGATAATTCTTGTAAGAAGATTAATGTTCATTTTAATAAAAAATATCTAATCACTATAGATTGTTCTTATGAGTTGGAAAACAGATATCAAATAGTCTTATGTTCAGTCATATAAAAATAGATGTTTAAAAATCTCTTTTTTTGAATAGATTAACCAAAAAAGAAAAAGAAAAATCTTAAAAATTGAGCATAAAAAAATTAATCCCATGATGCATGTTAATCGATTTACTTTTTTAGAATTTTTTAATAATAATTGACTGTTTTTTTTTTCAATGTTTTTCATATAAAAGTCATTAAACTTTAGAAATTTATCAATTAGATCTGGAAATTTAATAAAGTATTCTAAAAGAATGGGAATTTTTTTCTTTATTTTATTTAGAAAAGATGAAATTTTCAATTGTTGATGCAACCATCCCTCAATAAAAGGTTTTGCAGTTTTCCAAAGATCTAAACTGGGATATAACTTTTTTCCTAAACTTTCTACGTATAACAAATTTTTTTGAAGCAAGACAAGTTGAGGATGAATCTTGATATCAAAATTGTTTAATATTCGAAATAATTGTAATAAAAACTTTCCGAAAGAAATTTCTGAAATTGGTTTTCTAAAGATTGGTTCACATATGGTTCGTATAAAAAGTTCTATTTCGTCAATTTCAGATTCTTCTTTATTTTCTTTATCAGATAATTCAAATAAAGATTCCGCTATTTTTCGATAGTTTCTGTTAAAGAAATTGATAAAGTTCTTTGCAAGAAAATATCTGTTTTGTTTGGTTAAAGATCCGACAATTCCACAATCAACACCAATATATCTTGAAGATTTATAATCAACTAATATATTTCCCGGATGCATATCTGCATGAAAAAAGTTGTCTCGAAAAATTTGTTTAAAAAATATCTTTACTCCATTTTCAGCGAGTTTCTTTAGATTTAAATTATATTTATTCAATTTTTTCGTATTTAAAATTGAAATTCCATAGATTCTTTCTGCAATCATTATATTTTTTCTGGAATGTTCTATGTATATTTTCGGTATATATAACATAGGATCATCTCTAAAATTTCTTCTTAATTGAATGGTATTCACAGACTCATTTAAAAGATTTAACTCATTAAAGATAGTTTTTTTATATTCTTTTATAAGATCTTCGATCTGAACACATTTTATTTTATAAAATAATTTTATCCATTTAGCTAGTTTGGAGAGCAACTTAATGTCTATCTCTATTATCGGTATGATATCGGGTCGAATTACCTTAATTACAACTGATATATTATTTTTTCTTAAAATCGCAGAATGAACTTGAGAAATGGATGCAGATGCTATAGGATTTTCATTAAAATGAATAAATATTTTTTCAAAATTTTTTCCTAAAGATTTTTCAATATATGTTTTTGCTAGTTTTCCGTCAAATGCTTTTACTTTATTTTGAAGTAAAGACAATTGTTTGCAAATATTCCTTGAAAACAAATCATCTCTTGTAGATAGAAACTGTCCTAATTTAATCCATACTGGACCAAGCTCTTGAAAACTTAAACGAATTCTTTTTGCAAGTGACTTTTTTGATTTTATAAAGAAAGGAAAAATTTTAACTTTTCTATTCAGAAGAATTTCCAATAATCTATATTTTAAGAAAATCTTAAATACAAAAAAAATTCTTCTTATTTCTTTCATTTTTATATGAAACATAACTTCTTTAAAGGATCTTGATAAGAGAATATTTCAAGAGAATTTTTTAAATAAAAATGAGCTCTTTTTAAACGATGATCAATTGAATATGGTTTTATATCCTACATGAATCGAAACTATTCCTCCAATCAAGTTCAAGTAATTGACTTTTTTAAATCCAGATTTTTCAATCATTTTTTTCAAATAATTTTGATCAGGATGAACTTGTATAGATCGTATTAAATATTGATAACTGTGAAAATTGTCAAAAAATAATAATCCAAGATACGGTAAAAAAAAGGAGTATATAGAATATAACTTCTTTAAAGTTTTGGAGGATGGCTTAGAAAATTCTAGTATTACCAATTTTCCTCCTGTTTTCAAAACTCTAAAAATGGATTTAAGAGATTTTTCTTGATCTTGAATGTTTCTTAGTCCAAAAGAAACTACTACAACATCGAAAGAAAAGTCTTCAAAAGGTAAATTTTCTGCAGAAGCTTGAATATAGTATATATTTTTTATTAAACCGAGGTTTCTTATTTTTCTTTTTCCAATTTCTATCATACGTTTGTTAATATCTACTAAAAATATTTTTCCAGAATTTTTAAGAATTTTTGCAAATTTTATTGTTAAATCTCCGGTGCCTCCAGCTAAATCAAGAACTGTATGGTTTTGTTTTAAATTACAAACTTTTACCGCAACATTTTTCCAAATTCTATGTGTACCAAGTGACATCATATCATTCATTAGGTCGTAATGATCGGATGAATGGTTAAAAATTGATTTGATATATTGATTGGATATTCTGTTAAACATATATGACGTTAATTCTTTTTAATTTTCTTTGCTTTCAATTGATTTAATGTTGCTAAAAACAATTTTGACTCGTTTTCTTAATTCTAAAGATTCCAAAGATACATAACTTTCAATTATCAATTTTCCTTCTGAGGTTTTTCATGGATATCTCTTATTTAAGAAGGTCTTATTAGAAAAGGTTTTTCTTAATTTCTGAATTTAAGAAGCAATGTAGAATTCATTGTTTCTTAACATATTTATTTTTCGGAATTATAATTCTTTTTTTATTTGAAACTTTTGGTAAAGTATTTCAAGAGCGGATGAAATTCTTCTATTTTTAATTTCAAAGTTACGACTTTTTGAAGTTCTAAATTTAAATTTTTTTGTTGTTAATGAGTTAATTTGACTTATAAGAGTGCAAAGTAATGTTGGAAATATAAAGATGATTCAATAAAGAATAAAAATATTGTTTTTCTAAGAATATTTCTAATTTTTTCAAAATAAGCTTTAATTTTTCGTTCGGTTTTCTTGTATCATTTTCTAGCACAATATATCTAATCAAATAAGAACTACATTTGGAATCAAATAATGAAATTTTTTTAAATGTTAAAAAAGTTCTCTTTGATATTTTTATTTTTATCATGATTCAATCCTGTTTTTAGGAAGAAAAATTTTTGAGAAGTAATTTATTTTTTATGTTTAAAAATTTATGATCTATTAGAGAATAACTATTTTGTAAGAGGGTATTCTTTTGAAGAAACATTCATTTTTATTCTGATTTAACAAACTTCTTTTCAAGCAAGATAAGGTTAGCTCTTTGCGTTACAGAAATTATTTCAGAATTTATTCGTCATTTCAGTATTCTCTCAATTTAAATCTATTTTATTTGAGGTTTAAAGAAGATCGTATGGAAAAACTACAAGAACTTTTTGTAGAATCGATTATGTGAACGACACGATACAAAATTACTTTTGATTTTCTTTAGGGGATTTATGAAAGTTTTAAAGTTTGGAGGAACATCACTTGCAAATTATAAGAAAATGATTTCTGTAGCTAAAATAATTATAAAAAAATTTCAGTACGAACCTATCGCAGTTGTGTTGTCTGCTCCAGGGAAATCAACAGATTTTATATTAGATGCAATCGAAGCTTCGACTAGAAACGAAAATATTTTATTGTATATCCAAAAAATTAAAAGTTTTTTTTTTCCATTATTTTTAAATTAAAAACATATCGATCTAAATTTAGATTTGTGAAGATAAAGCTGAAAATAGAAGAGACAGTCGATTATCTTTATGAAAACTTAAAAAAAATTTCTTCTAATTCGGAAAATTATTCGGAAAAAATATATTCTCAGTTAATTTGTACTGGAGAAAATTTGTCAGTTGACATTATGCAAGAAATTCTTCTATCACTTGGTTATTCTACCACAGTCATCAATCCACTTGATTTTTTATTATCTGACAATAATAGTTATGTAGATGTTAAAATCAATTTAACAAAATCAATTAATCAATTTTCTTCTTTAAAGATATCATATGATCGAATAATATTGATGGCTGGATTTATAGCAAAAAATAGAAAAAAAGAACTTTCTACACTTGGAAGAAATGGATCAGATTATTCCGCTTCTGTGCTTTCTGCTTGTCTAAAAGCTAATTTTTGTGAAATATGGAAAGATGTAGATGGAATTTATTCTTGCGACCCAAATATTGTTAAAAATTCTTTTTTAATTAAAGAGATCTCCTATCAGGATGCAGTTTTATTTTCCAAATTTGGAGCAAATATATTGCATCATAGATTCATTTTTCCAATTCAGAAGTTTGGCATTCCTTGTGTTGTTAAAAATACTTTTTCCCCATTTTCAAGAGGAACTTTGATTACTAATACATTTAAAAATAAAAATCTTTCTTTGAATTTAATAAAAGGAATCACTATCTCTAAAGATGTAATTATAGTCGAAATTTATCGAACTGATAAAAAAACTGTTGAAGAAATTGAAAATAAGATACTTAATGATTTTCTCAAATTTAAGATATTAATGATAAATTATAAAAATGTTTTTCTTCAAAAGGGAGTATTTTTATATTATAATCGAAAAAAAATAATTCATTATACATTAAAAAATTTCTTATTTGATCAAAAACATGTTAAAAATGGACAAAGCTTTACATTGATAAAGAAAATGTCAATTATATCGATAATTGGTGATTTTCGTCGATCATACGAGAAAGTATTAAAAAGTTTAATTAATTTTCTAAATAATTATAAAATAGAAACATTCTTTATACTTGTAGACTCGTCAGGTCAAGCGATTTCGATACCTATTTTAAGTAGTTCTATAGAAAAGATAGCAGAACTATTCTACCATTTTTTTTTCAAAAGAAGAAGTTAATTTCTTTTGTTAACTTATAAAGGTTATTTGATTTTTGATTCAGAATCATTATGTTCAAAAAAAATTTTCCCATCGAAAAACGGTTCAATTAGTTGACAATTGAGTCCGTATTGAGTGAAATTTCATACTTTAATAGATTGAAAATGAATAATTTTTTACTAGTAGAAAAAACATGAATAAATTAATCTCTTTAAAGAAAATAACTAATGTAATGGCTGATACTTCAGATTTGGATGAGATTCAAAAATATCGACCAAACGATGTGACAACTAATCCTTCTTCAATACTTAGTTTTGTAGAAAATAAAAAAAATGATTATTTTCTTAAAACTATTTTTCATTCATTCGATTTTGATAACTTTTCTAGAGAAACAATTGGTTCTAAGTTATATGAAATAATCTTAATTAGGTTAGCTTCGGAAATTGTAAAAATGATACCTGGAAGAGTATCAATAGAGATGAATTCTCGCTTTTCTTATGATGAAGAGAATTGTTTTGAAATATCTAAAAAAATTATACAATCCCTAGAAGAGGAAGGAATTAAGAAGAACAGAATTCTAATCAAGATAGCATCTACTTGGCAAGGAATACAAGCTGCCAAAAGATTGGAAAAAATTGGAATAAATTGTAATTTGACTTTAATTTTTTCTTTTGCACAAGCAATTGCTTGTGCAGATTCCAAAGTTCATTCGATTTCTCCTTTTGTCGGAAGAATCACAGACTGGTATCAAAACAATGAAAACAAGAAAAAATTAGATGATCAGGAAGATCCAGGAATCAATTTCGTAAAAAATATTTACAAATATTATAAAAGTAACGGATTCAATACAAATATTATTGGAGCAAGTATTCGAAGTACAAAACATATTTTTGAACTTTCCGGATGTGATTATTTAACTATCCCCCCTCAATTACTTCAAAAATTAAGTTGTTCTCGAGGAGAAATAAAAAGAAAAATAATTAAAAAAACTTACTTAAACAAATATCAAAAGAATGAAAAAATGACAGAATCTGATTTTTATTGGAAACATTGTTCTGATAATATGGCAAATTTTAGCTTATCTAACGGAATCCATAAGTTTTTTGTTGATCAAGAAAAATTAAAAAGATTCATTCTAAACAGATTTTATAAAAATTTTTAGATAAGTTAGTTTTTTCTAGAATTCTATATTCTTTAAATTTAATTCCTGAATTTATAAAACTGAAAAAAAATCATGCTTTTTCTAAAAAAGCTAAACCGTATCGAAAACCGATATGAATCTTTTCTGATTGATCCAAGAGTTTCAAAATTTTGGATTTTATTTTTTTGAATAAATTTTTTCTTTTTACCCTTGATGAACATGATTAATGCCCCAATCTTTCATATTACGATGTTGATTGTCTTTCTAAGAAAAAATTTTAGAAAAATAAAACAAATTCTATTTTTAATATGCTTTATTAAATGGACTACGAATTGAAAATTCGTTAATTTTGGAGGAATTTAATGGGAAAAATTATCGGTATTGATCTTGGAACAACAAATTCTTGTGTAGCTACAATGGATGGAGGGCATGCTAAGGTATTGGAAAATAGTGAAGGAGATCGAACTACCCCTTCTATTATTGCTTATTCCCAAGAAGGAGAAATATTAGTAGGACAGCCTGCAAAAAGGCAAGCTGTAACCAATCCAAAAAATACTCTTTTTGCTATTAAAAGATTAATTGGTCGTAGATTTCGAGAGGAAGAAGTTCAAAGGGATATTTCTATTCTTCCTTACAAAATTGTTGAAGCTGAGAATGGAGATGCTTGGATAGAAGTAAAGGGAAAAAGAATTGCTCCTCCTCAAATTTCAGCAGAAATCTTGAAAAAAATGAAAAAAACCGCAGAGGATTATCTAGGGGAGAAAGTATCTGATGCAGTAATTACGGTTCCTGCTTATTTTAATGACGTTCAAAGGCAAGCCACAAAAGATGCAGGAAGAATCGCTGGTTTGAATGTGAAAAGAATAATTAATGAACCAACAGCAGCTGCTTTAGCGTACGGATTAGATAAAGGAGTTGGAAATAGAACAGTTGCAGTTTATGATCTTGGAGGAGGAACTTTTGATATATCCATTATTGAAATAGATGAAGTAGATGGAGAAAAAACTTATGAAGTTCTTTCTACAAATGGAGACACTCATCTCGGAGGAGAAGATTTTGACAATAGATTGATAAATTATTTGGTGAATGAATTTAAAAAAGAAAACGGATTTGATTTAAAGAATGATCCTTTGGCAATGCAAAGATTGAAAGAAGCTTCCGAAAAGTCAAAAATTGAACTTTCTTCTTCTCATCAAACCGAAGTAAATTTACCGTATATCACCGCTGATTCTTCCGGTCCAAAACATATGAACATCAAAGTCACAAGAGCAAAATTAGAATCTTTGGTGGAAGATCTCGTTCGAAAATCAATGCATCCAGTTGAAATCGCTCTAAAAGATGCAAATTTGAGTGTTGGACAGATTAATGATGTTATATTGGTAGGTGGACAAACAAGGATGCCAATGGTTCAAAAAGCTGTTGCTAGATTCTTTGGAAAAGATCCTAGAAAAGATGTAAATCCAGATGAGGCAGTTGCGATAGGTGCTGCTGTTCAGGGAGGTGTATTGGCAGGAGATGTTAAAGATGTTTTATTATTGGATGTTACACCTTTATCTCTTGGAATAGAGACTATGGGGGGAATTATGACAACTTTAATTTCTAAAAATACCACTATTCCAACCAAACATAGTCAAGTTTTTTCCACTGCAGAAGACAATCAATCTGCTGTTACAATACATATTTTACAAGGAGAAAGAAAACGATCTTCTGATAATAAATCTCTTGGTCAATTCAATTTAGATGGAATTCAACCCGCTCCAAGAGGAATACCTCAAATTGAAGTAACTTTTGATATTGATGCGGATGGTATTCTTCATGTTTCTGCAAAGGATAAAAAGACTGGGAGAGAGCAAAAAATAGCAATTCAAGCTTCTTCTGGATTAAAAGAAGAAGAAATTAGGAAAATGGTAGATGATGCAAAAATGAATGAAAAATTTGATCAGCAATTTGAAGAATTAGTAAAAGTCAAAAATCAAGCTGATCAAATAATACATAGTACTAAAAAACAAATTTTGGAAATTAAAGAAAAGATTACTTTTGAAGAGAAAAAAGATGTAGAGAAACATTTGAGTCTTCTAGAAGAATCTGTTAGAACTGAAGATAAAAAAGAAATCGAAAAAAGAATTCAAGATTTAATTCAAATTACTTCTAAACTTTTGGAAAAATATAGAAATAAAAATTCAGGAGATAGTCAAAATAGTCATGAAAATTTTTCTTCAAAAGAAGAAAAAAAAGATAAGGAGAATGTAGTAGATGCTGAATTTGAGGAAGTAAAAAAATAGTAGAACAAGGATCAATGAGATTTTTTTCAATTCCGAAGATTCTGAATTCGGGCGTCGAGACTACTCGTCGCCCTTATTTCTATATTGATTTTTTTGGTAAATGAGGATGTCGAAAAGAAATTATTATGAAATATTAGGAATATCCAATACTGCTGATGATAAAGAAATAAAAAAAGCATACAAACGATTAGCAATGAAATATCATCCAGACCGTAATAAAGGAAATAAGAGATCAGAAGATCGTTTTAAAGAAGTTAAAGAAGCGTATGAAATTTTATCTGATCCGAGAAAAAGATCTGCATATGATCAGTACGGACAGTCTGCGTTTGATCAAATGAATATAAACGGAGGATTTAATAATGATTTCTCTTCTAGTGGAACGTCTGATTTTGGAGATATATTTGGAGATGTCTTTGGAGACATTTTTGGAGGGAATAAACGTTCTTTTTCTAGAAGAAGAGGATCGAACCTGCAATATGAGATTTTTCTCTCTTTGGAAGAATCTGTTTTTGGAGTTGTTAAAGAAATTAAGTTGCCGAAATTGGTAATTTGTCATTTTTGTAATGGAAATGGTTCAAAATTTGGAACACATTTATCTATTTGTAAAAACTGTAATGGTTCTGGGCAAATTCAAACAAGACAAGGATTTTTCACAGTACAACAAACTTGTTCGAATTGTTCGGGAAGAGGAAAGATTATTCAGGAACCATGTAAAAAATGTCATGGAGATGGTCAAGTTCAGAAAGATAGGATATTATCTGTAAAAATTCCTTCTGGAATCAGCAATGGAGATCAAATTCGTCTCAATGGTGAAGGAGAATCTGGAAAGAATGGAGGACCAAACGGAGACCTCTATGTTCGAATTAATGTTAGAAAACATGATATCTTTTGGAGAGAGAAAAACGATCTATATTGTGAAGTTCCAATTGATTTCATAACAGCTTCTTTAGGAGGAAAAGTTGGTGTTCCGACTCTCCATGGAGTGATTTCTTTAAAGATTCCTCCTGAGACACAAAATGGTAAGATGTTTAGAGTTAAGGGTGGTGGAGTTCGTTCTTCCTATTACACAGGAGATTTGATATGCAAAATTTTTATAGAAACTCCTGTCAATTTAAATGATAGTCAGAAAAAGCTATTAAGACAATTTAAGGAAACATCTGATTATAAAAGAGACGGAAAACAGAACAATCCGATTTCAATTAAATTTTTGGAAAAATTAAAAAATTTTTTGAAAAAAATGAGAAATTAAAATTTATAAAGATCAATGAACAAAATCTTTAACGAGAGATCATAAATTAAATTCATTTTTAGAGAAAAATATTAAAGATGCTATCGAATTTAATAGAATTAATTTAAACTTACATAGTTGAATATTAAATTAAAGTCTTTAATTCTATAAGATTTCTTTTATGATCCATTTACTCAAGAGAAATTTTTTTTTAAATTTGTTTTTAATATTTAACTCACTGATTTTTTATGCGTCTTTCTTATAAAAGAAGTTCATAAATTCTTTTAGGATTTTTAAGTTATGTTGCTTATAAAAAGAGCTATTCGATCTGATTTTTTCGGTGGAATACTTTTAATATTCTCTATCTTGCTTTCACTATACATGGTGAGTAGTCCTCATAAAGATTCGTATTACGAGTTTCTAAATACTTCTGTTGTTTGTAAAGTGTGGAACTTAAGAATCGATAAGCCTCTTTTGATCTGGATTAATGAAGGTTTAATGAGCATATTTTTTCTTACAGTTAGTCTAGAAATTAAGAAAGAATTCTTAAAAAAAGAATCTCTAAGAAGCAAAAGTCGATTGATTCTTCCTATTTTTTCAGCTATAGGAGGAACTGTAGTACCAATAATTATTTATTTAGCTTTTAATTTCTCTAACAAAATTGCAATAAAGGGTTGGGCTATTCCGGCTACTACTGATATCGCTTTTGCTGTCGGAGTAATATCTATTTTCGGGAATCGTGTCTCTAAAGAACTGAGAGCTTTTTTACTTGCTTTAGCTACTATAGATGATTTGATAATAATTTTTATTATTTCTATATTTTATTCTCAATTTATTTCTATCTCTCATTTGCTTTTTTCGATTTTTCCGATTTCTATATTATTTTTTATGAATCGATGTAAGATAAAAAATGTTTTATTGTATCTATCTTTTGGAATTATATTATGGTATTTCTTATTGGTTGCAGGAATTCAAGCTTCCATATCTGGAGTGATCATAGGTTTGATGATACCGTATAGGAAAAATGTTCAGAAATATTCTTCTTGCCCCACATCAATAGAAAAGATTTTTCATCGATTAGTAATTTATTTCATTCTCCCGATATTTGCGTTTTCTAATTCAGGAATCGATTTAACTAAACTAATTTCGGATGAAACATCCATAATATTTTCTACTGTATCAGTAGGAATTGTTTTTGCTTTAGTTATCGGAAAACCTACTGGAATTTTTTTATCTGTTTTGACAATGTTAAAATTAAACTTCGTTAAGTTACCAAAGAAAATTAGCTTAAATCAAATATTTTCAATTTCTGTTCTTTGCGGAATCAGCTTTACTATGTCAATCTTTATAGCTGGAATTACATTTGATCAAAATTTTGAAAGTTTTTTAAATTGTTCTAGAATAGGAATATTTATAGGATCTTGGATTTCAGCAATTCTTGGAGCGGTTTTATTAGGGTTCACTTTGCCTAAAAAGATTAATTCATCTATCTAGAATTTCCTTAAAAAAAGACCTTTTTTGAATAAAATTTATTCTTTATTTTTTATTTCAATTTTTTTCTATTTATAGAAGTTTCGAAATCTGATTAATTTTTTTGGATAATCTAGATTTTTTTCTAGATGCCTTATTTCTATGAATCACATTTTTTTGTGAGAACCGATCAAGTATTGATTGAACTCGATTAAAATAGTACTTTGCTTGTTCGATATCTTTGTTAGATAAAAAAGAAAGGACCCTCTTTGTGAAGGTTTTAATCATAGATTTTCTTCTCATGTTATTACGACGTAACTTTTCTGACTGTTTAATCCTTTTTTTAGAAGATTTCATCTTTCTTAGTTTTCTCCAAACTTTATATATTAATTTTTGATTTTAATTGTTCCACTGATATCTTGTCAAAGATATTTTTATTTTTTTCTATCGAACATTTAGTCAGTGTATTTTTAATTGTTTGTTGATTGCATGATGATTTTTTGAGATTTTATGAAGTTGATTAGAGGAATACACAATATACGAAATCAGCATTATGGTTGTTCTTTAACGATAGGAAACTTTGATTCCGTTCATATAGGTCATCAGATGATATTGAAAAAATTAATTCAGTACAAATATCCAGGATCTCCCACAGTAGTTATGATTTTTGAACCCCAACCAATAGAGTTTTTTTTAGGAAAACTAGCTCCAGCTCGTTTAACTGGATTAAGAGATAAGATAAAATATATTTCAGAATATGAAATAGATTATCTGCTTTGTGTAAATTTCAATCGATCTTTTTCTTCTTTAACCCCAGATGATTTTATTGACCAATTACTGATTAAAAAATTAGGAATACAATTGTTGGTAATAGGAGATGATTTTCAATTTGGTAAAAATAGACTTGGTAATTTTAATCATCTCTTTCAAGCTGGAAAGAGGTACGGATTTCATGTTTTCAAAACTAAAAGTTTCTTTAAAAGAGGTATTCGAGTGAGCAGTACATCTATAAGACAAGCCTTGATGAAAGATGATTTAAGTTTAGCTAGGAATTTAATAGGAAGACCTTATCAGTTAAGTGGAAGAGTGATTCATGGAAAAAGATTAGGAAGTACTATTGGGTTTCCTACTGCCAATTTGCTTTTTAAATACTTTACTATTGCAATCAAAGGAGTATACGTAGCTGAAGTTCAAGGTATTTTAGAAAATTCGATAAGATCTGTGGTAAATGTGGGATTTAGACCAACTGTAATGGGGAAAAATAGACAAATTGAAGTTCATCTAATTGATTTTCAAACAAATATATATGGTAGTCATATAAATATTATTATACATAAGAAATTACGTGAAGAAAAAAGATTTAACTCTATTTTTGAACTGAAGAAACAAATCTATGAAGACATAAGTCAAGCAAAAAAATTTTTTAAGCTCTTTATATCTAGGTAAAATATGAAAAATTATAAAGATACTATTAATCTACCGAGAACAAAATTTTCGATGTATGGAAATTTAAAAGAAAGAGAACTGGAATTTTTAGAAGAATGGAATAAGAATAAAATGTACCATCGTGTTAGAAATTCTAGAAGAGGAAAAAAAACATTTGTATTGCATGACGGGCCACCATATGCCAATGGTAATGTTCATATCGGACATGCAGTTAATAAGATTCTTAAGGATATTTTAATAAAGTCAAAAAGGATGAAAGGATTTGATTCTCCTTTTATTCTTGGATGGGATTGCCATGGATTACCAATAGAAAACCAAATAGAAAAAATTAAAGGGAAATTATTCAATAAAAATCACTTTTTTGAATTTCGCAAAGAATGTAGAAATTATGCTTATCGACAAATCAAAAAACAAAAAATTGATTTCAAGAGAATGGGAATTTTGGCGGATTGGAATCGTTCTTATTTAACTATGCAACCGAATTTAGAATCAAACTCTATTCGAATCTTAGGAAAAATTATTGAGAATGATCATCTTATTAGAAAAAGAAAACCAGTCTATTGGTGTACTTTTTGCCAATCAGCTTTAGCAGAGGCAGAAGTTGAATATTATCAAAAATATTCTTTATCCATATATGTAGCATTTAAATCCATTAATTTTTATGAAGTTTATAAAAGATTTCGAATAGATTCTCACAATCTTCCAGTTTATGCGGTTATATGGACAACCAACCCTTGGACATTGCCAGCTAACCAAGCTATCAGCGTTAATAGAAATTTTTTATATCAATTGGTTGAATTGAAAGATTGTGTTTTTATAGTTTCAGAAAAGCTTCTACAGTCTTTTGTTCGTGCGATGAAGATAAAGAGATGGAATATTCTATCAAGTTGTTATGGTTCAGAATTAGAATTTTTGATGTTTTCTCATCCTTTCATAAACTTTAATGTCCCAATTGTGTTAAGTGATTTTGTGCATCTGTGTGATGGAACCGGTTTAGTTCACATTTCTCCAGGCCATGGTCTGGAGGATTATGATATTGGAGTACAATACAATTTAGGAATTAAAAACGTGGTTGATTCAGAAGGTAAGTTTTTGAAAGGTACGAATCCAATTTTGGATAACGTTTCCATATTTGAGTCAGATGGTTTGATTACTAGAATTCTAAAACAAAAGAAAAGATTATTATCTTCTCAAACTATCTCTCATAATTACCCATTTTGTTGGAGACATAAAGTTCCTCTGATATTTCGATCCACCACTCAATGGTTTGTAAGTATGGAAAAAAATTGTTTGAGAGAAAGAATACTGGATAGACTTAATGATATCACTTGGTATCCGAAATGGGGTAGAGATCGAATGGAGGAGATGATTCAAAATCATCCAGATTGGTGTATTTCTAGACAACGATCTTGGGGTACTCCAATTCCATTATTCATACATAAGAAAAATCAAGAAATGCATCCTAATACTCTTGAATTTATATCAGACATTTCTAAAAAAGTGGAAATTTTTGGAAGTGAATATTGGTGGAACATTAATATTCGTGAATTTTTATCTGAAAAAGATGAGAAAGAATATTTTAAAGAGAAAGATATTTTAGATGTTTGGTTTGATTCTGGTTCGATTAGTTATTCTGTAGTTGATAACGATCTCAAAGATCATCTTCCAGACATATATTTAGAAGGATTCGATCAATACAGAGGATGGTTTATGTCTTCTTTAATTTTATCTGTTGCAGTTAAAAACAATATTCCATGTAAAACAATCATTGCTCATGGATTTGTAGTAGATGAGCATGGAAGAAAGATGTCCAAATCTGTTGGAAATATTATCACTCCTAAAGAAATTATAGATGAATTTGGAGCGGACGTCTTAAGATTGTGGGTAGCTTCTTCAAACTATAGAAAAGAAATCAATATTTCAGAAAAAATAATAGCAGGAACTATCGATCACTACCGAAAGATCAGAAACACCATGCGTTTTTTATTATCCAATATAAATGATTTCGATATTCGAACTGATGAAATTGATTTTTTAGACATGGTCGCTTTAGATCAGAGAATGTTAATTATCGCAAAATATTTTCAAGAAAAGATTATTGTGTATTATGAAGATTATAAATTCCATAAAGTGATAGAATCAGTACTGACTTTCTGTTCAATTGAACTCAGCTCTGAATATTTTAGTTTAGTTAAAGATCGTCAGTATATGGATCTACGTGATAGTATTTCAAGAAGAAGTTGCCAAACAACTTTTTTTCATATACTTTCAGCTTTAATTCGATGGATCTCTCCAATATTATCTTTCACTTCATATGAAATTTGGAAATTTCTTTTTAAAAATTCAGAAAATAACTTATTTTCTGAAAATTACTATACGTATTTGAATGAGATTCCTAAAGATGGAATTATTAGTATGGACAATTGGAACCTTATATTTCTTATCAAGAAAGAGGTCAATAGGATAATTGAAAAGAAAAGAAAGGAGAAAAAAATTAATCATTCTTTAGAATCCAATGTTGTTCTTTATGCTAATTCGAAAATAAAGGGTATATTAAAATTGATAAATAAGGAATTAAAGTTTTTATTTCTAACATCAGAAGTAAGAATTGAAAATATCAAAAAAAAAGATATTGAGAAAAAAATAAAAAATTGGGAAACTGATTTAAATGGATTAAAAATAATAGTTAGTAAATCAAAAGGGAGAAAATGCGATCGTTGTTGGCATTACTTTAATGATTCTCAAGAAGAAGATGAGAAAATTGGAGATATTTCAAAATTATGCAGAAGATGTATTTTAAATTTAAATGGAAAAATGGAGATTAGAAAATTTATATGAATTTCAAGAAAAAATTAATTTTTTTTTCTTTTTTTTATTTTTTATGGATCGTTTTACAAAATTATTTTTTTTGAATATAGACGGATCATCAAAATCTATTTATTTGAATAGATTTCTAAATCTAGAATATGTTCGAAATTATGGAATAGCTTTTGGATTGGTTTCCAACGAAAGTAATTTCTTTTATTTTCTTATCTTCTTTGTTGGTCTTCTAACTTTATATGTTTTAATTTTTCTTATATCGGTAGGATATAATGATAAAGATAGATATCTTTGTTATTTCATGATTTTAGCTGGGGCTTTTGGAAATTTAATTGATAGGTTGATTTATGGATATATAATTGATTTTATAGATCTTCATGTAGGAAGATATCATTTTCCTACATTTAATACGGCAGATTTTTCGATATTTTTGGGAGAGATCTTTTTGATTTTAAGAATTTTCTTTAAGAAAGGCAGTAATGCATTTAAGGATAAGAAGAAATAAAAAAATTTTTTATAATTTTTGAATGAACAATCCTTCATTTTCTATAATCTCGATGAAAAGAAAAGATGAATTAAAGAAAATAGAAGATTTCCTGTAAAACAGAGTTTCATCAATAGAATCGCAGTAGTAGACTATGAAAATATTTTTAGCTAATCCCAGAGGATTTTGTGCAGGAGTGCGTAGATCAATTGATTGTGTCAATTTTGCTATGAATTTTCATAAACCAGTATATGTTAAACATGAGATTGTTCATAATACTCATGTTGTCGAAGGATTTCGAAAGAAGGGAATCAATTTCATTGAAAAAATCTCTGATGTTCCAGATGGATCAATTCTGATATTTTCTGCGCATGGGGTATCAAGATCTATCTTTTTAGAGGCAAAGAATCGTAATTCTTTATCCATATTGGACGCTACTTGTCCTTTAGTAAAAAAAATACATACTAGAATTCATAGAGCAAGTAAAAATTCACAAGATGTAATTTTAATAGGAGATCCAAAACATCCTGAAATTCAAGGATCAGTAGGGCATTATGAAAGAAACGAACGTTCCAAAATACATGTAGTTAACTCATTGCATGATATTGATCATATAAATCTTCGAAATACAGAAGACTTAATTTTTTCTACGCAAACGACTTTATCGATTGATCATACTAAACTGATGATAAAAAAATTGATATCCAAATTTCCGAAGGTTGAAGGACCCAGTTCTAGCGAAATATGTTATGCGACGAGAAACAGACAAGAAGCTCTTCGAGAATTATCAAAAAAATCTAATACGATCTTAGTAGTTGGATCCAAAAATTCCTCTAATTCAAATAGTCTATTAAAGCTTTCAAGAAAATTAGGAAAGGAGGGATTTTTAATTGATACTATAAAAGAAATTGAGAAAATATCTTTTAATCGATCTCTACCGATTGGTTTAACTGCTGGAGCATCTACTCCTTCTTCAATGATATTCGAAGTTATTAAAAGATTAAATAGAATTGGATTCGATGAAATTCAAGAAATTTCACCTTTCAAAAAAGAAAAAATGATCTTTAGATTTCCTCGTTTTGAAAATTAATTTCTGATTCTTTTTAGTCTGATTCGAATCATTTTAGTTATCATTAAAATAATCGTTAATGTCTTTTGTTTTTGAAAAAAATGAAAAAATTTACTGATCTTCAAAAAAAAATTAGAATTGCTATTGCTGGATCTTTTGGAAGAATGGGAAAAGACTTAATCAAAACTTTTTCTAAAGAACCAAGATTTTCTATCGAACTTTTTTTAAATAAAGATTTCAAAATTAAATCTCAAATTGATCTTCTAAAAAACTCTGATCAATTTGATTTATTAATTGATTTTACAAGTCCGATAGGAACTATGCAAAATGTTGTTCTTTGTAAAGAAATAAAAAAACCAATCATTATTGGAACAACTGGTTTGAGTCAAAGAAATATTCGTTATATTGTTCAATTTTCTCGATATATTCCAATATTAATCTCTGAGAATTTTAGTTTTGGGATGAACTTATTATTTAAATTTTTTCAAGAGTATTCGGAAATATTGAATAACAGTTATCAAATCAAATTAACCGAAACACATCATAAAAATAAACGTGATTTTCCATCGGGAACATCTATTAAAATAGAAAAAATTCTTTCTAGAAAAAAAGAGTCTGAAAGAAATTTCGATAGTTTCTTCAGTTCTCAAAAAAAGAGTCTTCATCAACCACTTGACAAAAATAAGAAAATTCTTCTTTCTTCTACTCGTTCTCATCTTACTTTAAGTGAACATGAAGTTACTTTTTCTAGAAAATATGAAAAGATAAAAATTCGGCATATCGTTCAAAATAGAAAAGTTTTTTGCGAAGGAGTAATGAGATCTTGCTTTTGGATTATTCGTAAAAAAAACGGATTATACCATTCTCAAGAAGTATTTTTAGGAAAGTAGATTTCTTGAAAATCCATGAGAATAATTCTTAAAATAATTTTTTTAAATCCTTGGAATATCTCCTAAACCATTTTCTCATTAAAAAAGGAACGATAGTATTCTCGAAAAATTTGTAAAAGTTTTTAACGAATTTTATAGAAAATTGGATCGTAGAAAAACTTTTTGTAATAACTTTTTGCTATCTACAAAAAAACTTAAAATTGATTAAAGAATATGTTGACCACTTTCTTGTTATCTATTTTTTTTTAAAAAAAATAATATTTATGAATAGTATCCATTATTTTGATAATTTGAATATCTCGAAAATTCTTAAAGATGATCAAAATTACTGTTTTCAAAAATACGAAATACAACCAATATCTATTTCAGACGCATCATCAAAAAACAATTCTTTATTTTTTTATACTAAGAAAGTTGGATTTTTTTTTCGAAAATCTTCTTTATTATTAGTAAAAAATAATCAAAGAAAAATTCATTTCGATTTTTCGAACCAGTCTTTAAGAAATATCGTAAAAAAAAAAGAAGATAATTTTTTTTTAAATCAATTTGATAAAAAAAGTTTTAAATCAATTTTTAAAGAAAAAATTATTCGATCAAATTTTAGATTTCTTTTAAAAAAGAGTGTTCTCACATATAAAAGAAGTTGGATCAGACTTTTTAAAAATACTTCTCAAAAAATTGAAAAGAAACTTTCTAAAGTTACGATTATTTTTTCTGACATTATCGAACAAATAGTTTTTAAACTTTTTCAAATGAGTTATATAGAGTTTGTTCCGAAATTAAAGAGTTTTGTCTTTCATAAGTTCTTTTCTTTCTTGTCTTTTTCTATTCATGTTTCAGATGAAAAAGACTTTTGTTCTAAAAAGTTAAAGAAACCAATTTTCATTGATTCAAATATGGATCTTTTAAAATATCCTACCGAAAGGATTTTTAAAATTTCTTCTCGTTTTAGCTTGCGAAGGATTAATCCTGTAACAGGTTTGTTATCTCCTCACAGAGGAACAGATTTTTCTATGCCTGTTGGAACTTCAGTATTATCTGTAGCGAATGGAACAGTTTCTATTGCAAAATATAGTAATATCGCCGGATACTTCATTGTAATACAACATGAAAATAAATTAGTCACAAAGTATATGCATTTATTAAAATTGATGGTTAAACCTGGACAAAAAGTGAAAAAAGGACAATGTATTGGACTTTCTGGAAATACTGGGAGAACCACCGGACCACATCTTCATTACGAGATTTGGGTTGGAAGTCAAGCAATTGACCCTTTAACCATGATATTTAAATGATCAGACTTTATTTAGTCCAAAAAATTCTAAAAGTTTGCTCTTCTAAAATTATTAATCTAACTTCTTCTTAAGAATCTTTTTATCTCTAATCTGATAGATCTAGAAGAAGACATTTTAAGAATATTTTCTGTAAATTCTTTTGATTCTTGAAATTTTAATTTTCTTATTTGTTTTTTAACTCTAGGAATAGATGTTGAATTCATACTGAATTTATCTAACCCCATTCCGATTAAAACAACGGTTGCAAACTCATCTGAAGCTAATTCACCACATATACCGACCTCTTTTCCTTCGTAATGAGCATTGCTTATTACCATTTTCATAAGTCTCAGTACTGATGGAGATAAAGGATCATACAAATGCGATATTGACTGATTACCCCTATCCACTGCTAGAGTGTATTGAATCAGATCATTGGTTCCTATACTAAAAAAATCTACTTCCCTCGCTAGCTCTTTGGACATAATGGCAGCAGAAGGAGTTTCTATCATTATTCCAATTTCTATATTTTCCTTAAAAGTATATTTTTTGCAATTTAACTGATTTTTTACAAAAGAAAGTTTGTTTTTTAAATTCATTATCTCTTCTAAAGAGATAACCATTGGGAACATGATCTTTAAATTTCCAAAATTAGAAGCACGTAAAATAGCTCTCAATTGACTTAATATAATTTCTTCTTCGTTTCTGATAATCCTTATTGCGCGTAATCCTAAAAATGGATTGTCTTCTTTCGGAATTTTCATGTATGAAACAAATTTGTCTCCTCCAATATCTATTGTTCTAATTATGATAGGTTTAGGATTCATAATTTCCGCAGCTTTTTTATAAGTTTGAAATTGTTCTTCTTCTGTCGGAGGAGAGCTTCTGTTCATAAATAGAAACTCGGTTCTGTACAATCCGATTCCTTCTGATCCATTTTTTTTAACTAGTTCAATATCTTCATTGGAACCAACATTGGATTGTAAAATAATTCGACGATTGTCTAATGTAATTGCTGGAAGATATCTAAGATTGTTCAATTCTTTCTTCCATGTTAAGTAATTTTTTTTAATTTTTTTTATTTTTTCGATTATTTCAGAAGATGGATTTTTATAAATTCTATTATTTATAGAATCCAACACTATATAATCATCTGTTTTAAAATATTCAGTAGCTCGACCAGTACCAACTATTGTTGGAATATCCATTGATCTTGCTATGATTGAGAAATGGGAATTTTGATTTCCATGATTTGTAACTAATCCAATAATTTTATCCATCTTTAGTTGAATAATGTCGGATGGAGATAAATCTTCGGCGATTAATACTACTCCTTTCGAAATGATAGATAGATTGACGATAGGAATCTTCAATATATTCTTTACAATTCTTTCTTGAATATCTTTAAAGTCGGATATCCTATTTTTTAGATATTCATTTTTTATTTCTTGTAATTTTGATATTTGAAAATCGATTACTTTTGTTACTGCAGCAGAAGCACAATAATGTTTCTCTCTAATCAGAGAGAGAACTTCCTTTTCGAACTCTTCATCTTCAATTAGCATGATGTGTCCTTCGAATATTTCCCTTTTTTCCTTATCCATTTTTTTTATCTTCAAAAGATTTTTGATAGATTGAATTTGATCTACCGATTTCTTTCTATTTTTATAAAACGAATCGATTTCTTCTAAAATTTGATCCTTAGAAATTTTTTGATAATTTATAGTGATTTTTTCTTTTTTAAAAATTAAACATTTTCCTGAAACAATTCCGGGAGATACTGGAATTCCTTTAACCATAAATTTGACCTTATTTTTTTTATAAAACGAATTAAAATTTTTAAAATATTTATTTTATTCTAATCGATTTATCAATTTAGTTAGAAATTCTACAGCATTTTTTTCATCTTTTCCTTCTGCTGATATTGTAATAACGTCTCCTGTAGATATACCAAGTGTTTGCAACTTAAATAGACTTTTTGCATTAACTACTTTTTCTCCGTAACTAATAGTTATATTTGAAAGAAATCTTTTTGCTTGTTTTACAAATTGAGAAGCTGGACGTATATGAAAACCATTTTGAATATTTACAGTAACTTCTTTTTGAAACATATGGATATCCTGATTATTAGTTTAATTAAATATATAATTTTTATGGCAAGAAACCAATTTTTTTGTGAAAGATGTTTTAAAAAAAAATTGATTAAAAATGTTATTGAAACTCAACATATTTCATAGGTTATTAATCAAATTAATAAAGATCAGAAATATTTAATTTATAGAAATTTTTTTAAACTCACTTTCTTATATAATACATATTTTTATAAAAAATTCTTTTAAATTTATCCAGGCTAATTTTTTAATAGTAATATATTTTGGAAAATCTAGAGTATTAATTCTAATTTGAAAAGAGATTAAAAAAATAGATTAATACAATTATATTTTAGTATATTTGAAATTTTATTTTTATTGGTTTTCTTTATGTAAAGATTTTTATTCATGATTTTTTGATAAAGTAAAAACCAATTTTGCCAGGTTCGTCGAATTTCTAATTGATATCAGATTTATTTCATTTTAAGTATGATCTATTTTGGAAACGACACAAATTTATACAACCTTAGTTATATCAAATAATGAAAAAAAAGAACATACATCAATATCTTTCTAGTTTGAGAAAAAAGATCAAGAAACATCAATATTTATATCATATATTAGGTAAATCAGAGATACCAGACTTCGAATATGATTTAATGATTCGAAAATTAGATAGGATAGAAAAAGAAATCTCTGAAAAATCCAAAAAAGAAGAAGAAACCATTTTATCCGACTTAAGAAGAAGAAGTAAAAAAATAAAACATTATTCTCCAATGCTATCATTAAATAATGTATTTAATCAACATGAATATCTCAAGTTTTATAAAAATATATTGAAAATTATAAATAATCAGGAAGAGAGAATATATTTTTGTTGCGAGTTAAAAATAGATGGTTTAGCTGTTAATTTAGTTTATAAAAATGGAGAATTTCATAGCGCTTCTACTAGAGGTAATGGTGAAACTGGAGAAGATATTTCTTCAAAAATTCAATACATACGAGATATTCCTTTATCAATACGAAATCGAAAAGGATGCGTTCCAGAACTAATAGAAATTCGAGGAGAAATCTTTATGAAATTTAAAAAATTTCAAGAATTCAATTCTATGTTGAAAAAGGAAAAAAAAAAGACATTTTCCAATCCAAGAAGTGCAGCTATTGGATTAGTAAAAAAAGTGAGTCAAAAGGAAATTATAAGAGAATCTCTAAATTTTTTTAGTTACGGATGTGGTTTAATAAAACTAAATAATACTTTTGAATCTCCTAAAAATCAGTTCGAATGCTTAAAAATGTTGAAAACTTGGAATGTCCCTATTGTTGAAAATACAAAAATGTATTCTTGCTCTAAAAAAATTTTAGAATATTATAAAAATATTTATAATATGAGAGATCAATTGGACTATGGAATAGATGGAATAGTGATTAAAGTTAATTCTTTTATATATCAAAAAATAATAGGCCATACATCTTATGCGCCAAAGTGGTCTGTCGCATTTAAGTTCCCTGCTAAAAAAAAGATTACGACATTATTGGATGTTATATTTCAAGTTGGTAGGACTGGAGTAATTACTCCTATTGCAAAGATAGATACAATCTCTTTTAATGGAATTCAAATTAATCGCGTATCTTTACACAATACGAACTTTATAAAAGATCTAGGGATAATGATAGGAGATAAAGTTATTGTGAGTATAGCTGGTGATATTATTCCGAAAATTACTGGAAAGATATTCGACTCTACTTCAAATCATATTAATGAAATTGTTTTTCCAAAATATTGTCCAAGTTGTTTCTCTATAACTCAAATAGAAAAAAAAGGAAAAATTAGATGTACAGGAGGTTTATCATGCTTATCTCAAAGAGAATCTTTAATTAATCATTTTGTTTCAAAGAAAGCAATAAATATTATTGGAATTGGAAAAATGACTGTAAAAAAGATGGTTCAAAAGAATCTTATTAGTGATCCTTCAGATTTATATTCATTAAAATTTAATGATCTATTAAGTTTGAATGGAATAACACAAGCTACTTCTAAAAAAATTCTTAATTCAATCGAAAAATCAAAGAATATTACTCTGGAAAGATTTTTATATTCTTTAGGAATTCCAGGGGTTGGATATGTTTTATCTAAAAAAATAGCTAGTAATTCGGAAAGTTATCAATTTTTTTTAAGAATATCCTCTGGAGAGAAGTACTTACCTTGTAAGATTCCTTTTAAAGGAATTGGAAAAAACATTACAGAAAACATAATATCCTTTTTTAAAAAGGATCATAATAGAAGGATGTTTTCTAAACTTAGAAAAATTTTTAATATCAAATAATTCGACGTTTTGTAAGAATTTGATATAACAATTTTTGCTTGAAAAACTCTAAATTCATATGCCTTTGTGATCTCTTTATAAGAGAAATCTGGATTTCCATATATTATGTAAATTTGTTTTAACTAGTTTAAATTGAATGGATAACTGTTAATTTTTTCATATCAGAAATAACTTCTTTTACTGCATTAGTGAGTTTTGTAAGTTCATTTTTCTTAATAATATAGGGTGGAATTAAATAGATTATCTTTTTGAAAGGACGGATCCATACTCCAAGATCTAAAAATTTTTTTTGCAAAATTCTAAGATTTATTTCTTTTTTCATTTCAACAACTCCAATAGCTCCTAACACTCTGACATCTTGAACTAAAAAATTATTTTTTAAAGAATTAAGTTCTTTGAAAAGTTGTCTTTCTATATTTTTAACTTTTCTCTTCCATGAAGATCTTAATAAAAGATCAATGCTAGCTTTGGAAACTTCACAAGCCAATGGATTTGCCATAAAAGTTGGTCCATGCATTAAACATCCAGATTCTCCTCTAGAAATAGTACTCGCGATTTCTCTAGTAGTCATAACAGCTGCTAAAGTGAGATATCCTCCAGTTAAAGCTTTTCCTATGCAAAGGATATCTGGAAGAACTTCACTATGTTCATAAGCAAATAGTTTTCCAGTTCTTCCAAAGCCAGTTGCTATTTCATCCATAATTAATAAAATTTTATATTGGTTGCATAACTTCCTCACATTTTTTAAATAATTTGGATGGTAGAATCTCATTCCGCCTGCTCCTTGAACAATTGGCTCTACTATCATAGCGCATACATGATGCGAATTTTTAATCAATAATTTTTCCAAAGAATCAATATGTTCTTGATTTCTATCTTGATGAAAATTACAATATGGAGCTTTGACAAAGAAATTTTTTGGTAAATATCCTTTGTAAAGGTTATGCATAGAGTTTTTTGGATCGCATACAGACATCGCTCCCAATGTATCTCCGTGATAGCCATATTGTAATGAAATAAATTTTTTCTTGTTTTTTTTTCTTTTTGATTGCCAATATTGAACTGCCATCTTCAATGCTATTTCTACTGACACGGATCCTGAATCAGCTAGAAACACACATTCTAATCGACTAGATGTGATTTCAATTAGTTTTTTGCATAAGGATATGGCGGATGCATGTGTAATTCCTCCAAACATGACATGAGACATTTTTCTTAATTGGTTTTTGATCGATTTGTTTAAATTTGGATGATTATATCCATGTATTGTAGACCACCAGGATGACATACCATCAATCAAATAATTTCCATTGGTTAGCTTAATTTTTGATCCGGAAGCACTAATCACTGGAATCGAAGAGGTAATACGATGAATTGGAGAGTATGGATGCCAAATATTTCTTGAATCAAATTCTATTTCTGATCTTTTCATCTTAGTGTTTTGTAGTTAGTTCCAATTTTCTATTTATATCATAATTAGTCAATTTTTTAATTAAAATATTTATCATTTTAAAAGGGGTTCGTATGAAAAAAAGATGGACCGTTTCTCAAGCAGAAAAATTATTTAACTTACCTTTCTTTGAACTCATTTTTGAGGCTCAGAAAATACATAGAGTTCACTTCAATCCACAATCTGTTCAAATAAGTACTCTATTATCTATTAAAACCGGAAATTGTCCTGAAGACTGTAAATATTGTTCACAAAGTGCTAGATATAGAACAGATTTAAAAGCAGAGAAATTAATAAAATTTGACAAGGTAATGGATTCTGCTCGACAAGCTAAAAAAGCAGGAGCAACTCGATTCTGTATGGGAGCAGCTTGGAGAAATCCAAATGATAGAGATATTCCTTATTTGCAAAAAATTGTTCGAGAAGTAAAGTCTTTAGGATTGGAAACGTGTATGACTCTCGGAACTTTGAGTGAAAATCAAGCGAATTCTCTATCAGAAGCCGGATTAGATTATTATAATCATAATCTGGATACTTCAGAAGAATTTTATGAAAAGATTATTACTACAAGAAAATATCAAGAAAGAATTGAAACAATTGAAAGAGTGCAAAAAGCTGGAATTAAAGTATGTTCTGGTGGAATTTTAGGATTAGGAGAAACAGTTAAGGACAGAGCATCGCTTTTAGTACAGCTAGCTAATTTACCAAAAGTTCCAGAAAGTGTTCCAATTAATATGTTAGTTCAAATTAAGGGTACACCTTTGTTTAATGAGAAAAAGATAGATTTTTTTGATTTTGTTAGAACAATTGCTGCAGCTAGAATTATGTTACCTTCTTCTTTTATCAGATTATCTGCTGGTAGAAAGAACATGAATGAGCAAATGCAAGCTCTATGCTTCATAGCTGGTGCTAACTCTGTATTTTCTGGATGCAAACTGTTAACTACAGATAATCCAAACGAACAAGAAGATCATATTTTATTTAAAAAGTTGGACATCAATTTAGATTTTACGAAAAAAAATGTTTTAGAAGAAAAAGATTCTTTTTTTTCAGAAAAAGAAGTTGAATCTGGAAATTTTTATGAAGCGTGTTAAAAACATTTGGGAGAGCTTTTTAACAAATTCAATTAAATCTAGGAAGAAAGAGAATAATTGGAGAACAAGAAATTCTATTCAGATGAAGAGCTCTACAAAGATAATTTTTAAAAATCAAGAATATATCAGTTTTTCTGGAAACGACTACTTAGGATTGAGTTTTAACGAAGATGTTAAAAATGCTTGGAAAGCTGGAATAAATCAATATGGAAATGGAAGTTCTAGTTCTGGACATATTGTCGGATACAGTGAAGTTCATAGAACTTTAGAAGAAAAATTATCTCAGTGGCTTGGCTATCAAGAAGCTTTGTTATTTAGTTCTGGTTATATGGCTAATCAAAGTATTGTATTTTCTCTTATGAAGAAAAGGGATTCAATTTTTGCAGATAAAATGAGTCATGCATCTTTTACGGAAGCTTCTATGTTAAGCCAAGCTAATTTTAAAAGATTTGCTCATAACTGTATAAGCTCCTTACATCTATTGCTTAAAAAGCATTCTGGAAAAAAGAATCTCGTTTTCACAGAAGGAGTTTTCAGCATGGATGGCGATTTCGCTTCTTTAAAACTTATTCACGAAGAATCTAAAAATCATAATGCTTATTTAATGGTAGATGATGCTCATGGAATAGGATTATTTGGAGAAGAAGGTAAGGGAAGCTGTAATGTTTTTCAGATACATCCGGAGATCTTGATGATAGGATTTGGAAAATCTTTTGGAATATGCGGAGCTGCAATTCTTTGTAGCAGCAAAATGAAAAATTATCTTTTGAATTATTCAAGAAGTTTAATATATAGCACTATGATGCCTCCATCTCAAGCAGTAGCTCTGTTGGAGTCACTTCGTCAAATTAAAAGATCTAACAATCTAAGAAAAAAGTTAAAAATAAATGTGGAATTTTTTAAGAAGATGACTAAAGATAGTCAAATCTCTTTTTTATCAAACTTTTCTGAAAGTGGTATTCAACCCATTATTGTAGGAGATAACCAAAAATGCTTAGAATTATCTAAATTTTTATTCCAAAATAATATTTGGGTTCAAGCCATTCGTCCACCTACTGTTCCATTTGGAACTTCTAGATTGAGAATAGTAATTACTGCCAATCATACATTTGATGAGATTAAAAAGCTAGTATACTCTTTGAGGGATTTTTTTGATCAAAATGAATACAAAAAATAAAAATGCAATTGCTTTTTCTTTTGGAAAAGCAGCAAGATATTATGATAACTTTTCAATTTTTCAAAAACAGATTGGAAAAAAACTTTTCAAAAGATTTTCTTCTAATGTTGGAAATATTGTGTTAGATGCTGGATGTGGAACTGGATTTTTTAGTAAGCAATGGAAGCTAATAGGGAAAAATGTGATCGCTCTAGATTTGTCAGAATCTATGTTACATGTTGCGCAGGAAGGAAAATCAGCTTCTTATTATGTACAAGCAGATATTGAATCTATTCCTTTAAAGAATAAGAGTGTTGATCTGTGTTTTAGCAATTTGGTGATACAATGGTGTAAAAATATATTTATTCCACTTAATCAAATGTATCGAGTAACCAAATGTGGAGGTTTGGTAGTTTTCACTACTTTGGCAGATGGATCTTTGAAAGAATTAAAGCAATGTTGGGAAAGGGTGAATCAATCTTCTCATTTCAACTCTTTTTTGACATTCGATGAAATTAAAATTGCATGTAAAATCTGGTCGAATAGTTTGGAACAAAAATCTTGTTGTTTTTTGTATCCTTCTTTTCAAGTTTTATTAAGATCAATTAAAGGAACAGGTGCAACTTATTTATATAATGAAAAAAAAAGAGGTTTAATGACCAAAAAGTATCTTGAAAGACTAATTAATAATTATCCAAATGTAAACAATATGTTTCCTTTAACTTATAAAGTAATATTTGGGGCTTTGTATCGTGAATAAATGTTTTTTTGTAACTGGAACTGATACGGGTTCTGGAAAAACAATGGTGAGTTGCTCAATATTGCAAAAAGCAAATAGTTTAGGATATGTTGCTGTCGGTTATAAACCAGTTTCTACAGGTATTTCTAAGAAATATCCTTCAAAAAATTCTGATATTTCATTGTTGAAAAAATACAGTAAGTTAAAGTTAAGAGATCAAGAGATTAGTCCAGTTATGTTTTTTCAAGATACTTCTCCTCACATTGCTAGCAAAATGGACAGAAGGAGAATCAATTTAAACGATATCGATATCGGATTGGAAAATCTAAGAAAGAAAGCGAATTTCATTGTAATTGAAGGAATTGGTGGATGGTATACTCCTCTTTCTTCTCAAATAAAACTTTGTGATTGGGTTAAGTTAAATAACTTTCCCATAATATTGACGGTTTCATTTAGAATTGGATGCATCAATCATGCTTTACTGAGTATAGAAGCTATTCAAAATAGTAATTTAAGACTAATCGGTTGGATAGCAAATATGTTCTCTATGAGAGATAGAACTCAGAGTGATTACTTTTATTCTCTTCTTCATCTTATTCCATACCCATGTATTGGGATAATTCCAAAAATTTCTAATTGGAAGGTTCGTTCAATAAAAAAATTTATTAAATCGAAATATATTATTTAGATTTATCAAATGATGATTTCCATATCTATTTAATTTTTAGATTAGATTTTTCTGAAAAATTGATCTTGCTCTTTCTAATTTAAATTTCTTTAACTATTCAACTTATGTTTATTTTTTTATTTCCGTCATGATATAATTCGATTTTTGGAACTTTATTTGAGATTATTTTTTGATTAAGATATCGAGGTAAATGTGAATCAGGTCAATCGAAGAAGTGAGTCGTTATTATGTAGAGAGAAAACTGGAGTGCAGTTTTATATAGCAAACGTATACGGTTGGATGTCGGTTTCTCTTTTATTGACTGCTTTCGTTTCATTTTATACTATCCGAAACGATAATATCATTTTTTTTATATTAAATAATAAATGGATTTTTTTTCTAATTTTTTTTGCTGAAATCATTTTAGTAAATATTTTGACTTCATCTGCATTACATAAAATCGATAGTAATTCAGCAACAACCTTGTTAATGTTATATTCTTTGATGACTGGAATTACAATTTCATTACCATTATTCGTATATACAGGAATTTCTATAGTACGTACGTTTTTTATAACATCAATCATGTTTGGCGCATTAGCTATCTATGGATATAAAACGAAAAAGAGTTTAAATTTTCTTTCTAGTTTTCTTTTCACTTCCATTATTGGGATTGTTTTGATTTCTTTTCTAAATATATGGTTAAAAAATACTGGACTAAGCTTCTTTATAAATTTCGCTGGTGTTTTAACTTTTTCTGGATTAGTTGCATACGATAATCAAAAACTCAAGGAAATGGGATCTAACTTGATATTTCAAAATCTATTAGATGATAAAGATAACATGAAAAAACATTCTGTTGTTGGAGCTTTAACATTATATTTAGATTTTGTTAATCTTTTTCTTTTCTTCCTTCAAATAAACGGAGAACGAAAGTAAAGAAATTTTTAATATATTTTCTAGCTTTTTATTTTTATTCTTTTATTTGTTTTCTTTTCCGACTAATGTGGATCCTATGGAAGCAAATACTATGAAAAATAGAGCAACCCATTGAATAGAACTGAGATTTTCATGAAGAAAAATTCTTCCAATCAGTGCTCCTATCGCAGGTTCCAAGCTCATTAAAGTTCCAAAAGTTTTTGTTGACATTTTAGTAAGTGCGAACATTTCTATAGTGTACGGAAAAGTTGTAGATAAGAAGGAAACAGCACAAGCAGTTGGTAAAGTTGAAAGATTGAAAAGTTCATGAGTTCCAACTTTTATTAATCCCAAAGGAAAAAAAATAATCGTTGAGATTATTGATCCTACAGATACGGAAATCGATGATCCATATCTCATTCCTGCTATTCTTCCAGAAAGAATATAAGCACTCCAACAAGTTCCAGCTAACAAAGCGTAGATTATTCCTATCAAGTCTATTTCATAGTTATAAAATGGAAAAAGTAAGAAGAGTCCTGTGATTACCATTATGATCCAAAAGAAATCCATTGCTTTTTTAGAGAAAAAAAATGCTACAGAAAGTGGTCCCGTGAATTCTAAGGCTACTGCAATACCAAGAGGTATTCTCTCTAAAGATAGATAGAATAAAGAATTCATTGATCCTAAAGATACTCCATATATGAGAAGATGAATAATCGATCCTTTCTTAAGATTTATTTTCCATGGTTTAAAAAATATGCATAGTATGATCGAAGCAATAGACAATCTTAATGCAGTTACTCCAAATGTTCCAATGGTTGAAAATAGTTTTTTTGCTAAAGATGCTCCAATTTGGATCGATATCATTCCAGAAATTAATGAAATAATACAGATTGTAGAATTCCATTTTTTATCTCTTTTAAAAAACATATAAAGATTCCTGAGATCGCGTAAAAAAATAGATACTATTAGAATGCTTTTCAATATCTATTATAGAATATGAATTTTTGAGTTTGGAGTATGAGTTTTTTTGAAAAGTATAAAATTTGATTTAATTAAATATACGATAGAAAAAAATTCGATCAATTTTTTAATTTGTTATTTTCATAAGTATATATAATCGAATATCTTTTTTAAAGATATCAGTTATTTTATTAATGTTGACTTTTTATTTTTTGTATAAGTTATTTAATCTTTTAAAAAATAAGATCTTTTTTAAAATATGGTAGAAAATTAAATTTTTATTTTGACTTTCTTTCAAAAGAAAGATAAATAAGAGTTGGAGATAATTAATCATATCGTGCAAAGATATGTTTTTAAATAATTAATGACTATCAGAGGTACGAATAAGATGTCTTTTTCAAATGAAAAATCTAGTATGATTCAGAAAAAACTTCAGATGAATGGTGTGAATGTACAATCTGAAATTAATATCGATCAATCTTTAAAACATCTTTCTCAAGAATATGCTAAAATGTTTTCCAAATCAGGTTATAATCATTTTCCAAAAATCGATCTCATGAAAAATGATACACGATCTGATCAAATGATTATGATCAATAATATTCAGTTCATCAGTTTTTGCGAACATCATTTATTAGTGATAGATGGATTTTCCACAGTGGCATATATTCCTAAAAAGTACATCGTTGGATTTTCTAAAATTTCCCAAATAGTTCATTTCTTTTCTAAAAGACCTCAACTTCAGGAGAGACTTACCAGACAGATATTAATTTCTTTGAAGACTATATTGGATATTGAGGATGTTGCCGTATTTGTAAGGGCGGTTCACTACTGTATGAAGTTGAAAACACAAGATGGATCAAGTGATGTCATTACGACTGAATTAAGTGGATCATTTTTATCAAATCATTCGCTTAAAAACAATTTTTTTAGGTCATGTTATAGTTTTAATAAAGGTGGATAAATAAAATTTTCATTTGTATAATCGATTAGAAAATAACATTTTTTTGATCATATCTTAATCTTCTTTCAGAAAAATTTTTCCATTTAGATCAATTCTACTGGCTAGAGATTTGAAATCGTTAATTTTATGATTTAATAAAGGATTGTTCAAACTATTCCAATCATGATGAAAAGAATAATTTAGAAAATTGGAAGATCTTTCCGCTATCTTCGGCAATATCGGAGATAAATATGTCATCAATATTTTGAATAAATTGATTCCAGTCGAACATATTTCATGCATCTTTTTGTTTTCTAATTTGGGATCGATTTTCCAGGGAGAACACATCTCGACGTATTTATTTGCCAGATCTGAAAGAAAACAGATTCGTTTTACTGCAGAGTTGAAGTTCAGAGATATAAATGATTGCTCTATTTTTTTAGATTCCTTAATGAACTTCTGATACAAAAACATATTATCTAGCTTTTTAGATAGGTAGTTACAGAAATATTTCTTTATGAAAGAAGCATTTCTAGAAGCTAAGTTGATTATTTTATTAATTAATTCTTTGTTAATTTTATTTGAAAAATCTGTCAGATTAAAGTTAACGTCTTCAAATTTTGAAGATAATTTAGAAGCAAAGTAATATCTTAAATAATCGGAATCAAAATGTTTTAAATAGGAATTCGCTGAAATAAAATTTCCCTTCGATTTTGACATTTTCTGTCCATCAACAGTAAGATGTCCGTGAACAAAAATATTGTTAGGTTTTCTATACTTTATTCCTTCTAGAATAGAAGGCCAAAATAAGGTATGAAAATAAATAATGTCTTTTCCTATGAAATGAAAAAGAAGATCTTCGGAATTGTTTTTCCAAAATCTTTGAAAACTTATTTTTCTTTTTTTAAAAAGAGTTCGAGAAGATGCTATATATCCTATAGTAGCATCCAACCATACATAAAAATATTTTCTTTTTTCTTCTGGAATTTTAAATCCAAAATATGGATCATCTCTACTAATATCCCAATCTTTTAGACCTTTTGAAATCCATTCTATAGACTTATTTTTAACAGATTGTGAGAAAGGCATACAATTGATCCATTCAAATAATTTTTTTTGAAATTTTGAAAGGATTAAAAAAATATGTTTAGTTTTTTTAATTTTTAAAGGAGATTGAGAAAGAATTGAACGGGGATGAAGCAAATCTGTCGAGTTATACACTACCCCACAAATTTCACAATTATCTCCGTATTGATCAGGAGATAGACAATTAGGACAATTTCCTTTCACGAATCGATCTGGAAGAAAAAACTTTTTTTCAGAATCATATAGTTGAGAAACAATTTTCTTTTTTATATATCCTCTTTTTTTTAAAATCAAATAGATTTTTTGGGTTATATTTTTGTTTTCTAAATCGTTCGTAGAACAATAAATATCATGTGAAATAGAGAATTTTAGTAGATCTTCTTTATGTTCCTTATGCATTTTTTGAATCATTTTGGAAGGATCCATATCTAGATCTATTGCTTTTAGCATAATAGCTGCGCCATGTGAATCATCTGAAGACATGAAAAGGACCTCTTCTCCTTTCATTTTTCTATATCTCACCCAAATATCTGCTTGAATGTGCTCTAAAAGATGTCCCAAATGAATTGGTCCGTTAGAGTATGGAAAAGCACAAGTAACTAAAATGGTTTTTTTTTTCATGAGATCTCAGTTAATGTATGGAAAAATGAATTGATAACTATTTAAATATTATCAATTCTATTCTTGAATTAAAAACTTTTAATGTATTTTATTAATCCATATTAGACTGCTAAAATATAGATTTCTTTAATTAAGTGAAACTTTTTTTTAAAACATGTTTTTGATATTTATTTATCGTAAAAGTAAATACTAAAATTTTCTTTAACTTTTTGTGCTTTATAGTTTTTTATTATTTTTAATGCGATCTATTTCAATATAATTTTAATTCATAATAGTTAGTATATTTTAGAAATTTTATGAAAATTATTTACTTTTTATATTTAAGAATTATATGAATTGATATGTTTCCGTTATTCAGGAGGAATTATGAGATTTTGTGACAAAGATATTATACAACACTTAAAGTCTGGAAAAATTTATATCTCTCCTTCTCCAAAGATAGAAAAGATTAGTGGAGTAACTGTAGACTTTCATTTAGGTAATGAAGTGAGAGTCTTTCAGAAAAATAATTCATCTCCATGCATAGATCTCGGTGAACTTCAACAAAGAAAAGATGGTTCTTACCTAGACGAGATGATCAGTAAGAGAATCCTTTTAGAGGATCATGAAAAAATTTTGTTACGCCCAACAGAACTAATAATAGCTATCACTTTTGAAAGTCTTTCTTTGACGAATGATATTGTAGGATGGATAGATGGAAAATCTTCCTTTGCAAGATTTGGATTAATGGTGCATGTGACTTCTAATCGAATAGATCCTGGTTGGAATGGAAAAATTGTTTTGGAAATAATTAATTTGGGAAAATTTCCTCTATTTCTGAGACCAAAAATGGTTATTTGCGCAATTAGTTTTGAAAAAATTTCTGGATCTTCCTTACGTCCTTATAGTTCTAAGAAGGGAGCTAAATATCGAAATCAATTTCGTCCTTCTATATTTTCTTGTTTGAGTTAAACTTCTTAATCTTTTGGAATAAATGAAGAACGATGATCTATTTTCTTTCAAAGTTTAAAGAAGTTATATCGGATCTCATAGAGTTGTTGTTATGAGGATTTTTTTGATTCTTCTGCTATTGACTTCTATTGGCTCAAAAATCCATCTTTCAATGAGTACTCTTTCTCCTACCGAAGGTACTCTTTGAAGTTTTTCCATCAAAAGTCCAGCTATTGTTTCGTATTCTCTATTCTCATCTAAGGTAATTGGAATATGTAGAATGAGATCTTCTAATGGAATAGATCCGTTTACAAGCCATCTACTATTTTTTAATTTCTGAATGTCGTATCTGGAATCTTTTTCTTCTTGATCTATTGAAAGATTTCCCGAAAACGTTTCTATTATATCTATTAGTGTAATGATTCCTTCTACAGATCCGAACTCGTCGGCAACAAATGCAAAATGTGTTTTAGCTTGTTGAAATTGCTTTATTGCTTGAAATAAAGATAAATTTTCTGGAAAAATAATTGGTTGAGTAATTAATTTGTTTAAATCAAAAGATTTTTTTCTAAGTTGTTGTTCTAATATATCAGAAATATACACGATTCCTATTGGTTCATTGCTGACTGATTTATCAATTACGATCAGATGATTTGGATGGTATTTTTCTATTATTTCGACGATCTCTTCTTTTGATTGATCAATATTTACGTATTTAATGTCATGTCTGGAAGTCATCACGCTGTTCACACTTCTTTGAGAAAATCCTAGCAAACGAACAACCATCTGTTTCTCCTGATGATTAAAAATATTTTTTGTATCGTGAGTTAAATCCAATGTTTCTTTGTCCAGTTCTATTGAATCGTGTTTTCCTTCTAAAATTCTTAGAATGGCTTCTGCAGTTCTCTCTCTGATTGATTTTTTGCTTTTGAGAATTTTTCTTCTATTGAGAATAGCAAAATGATTCAAAATCTCGATCAATATGGAGAAACTAACCGAAAAATAAAGATATCCTTTTGGTATTGAATACCCAAATCCTTCTAAAAATAAACTAAAACCAATCATTAGCAGGAAACTTAAGCATAAAATAACGATTGTTGGATGGTTATGAACGAGTTTAGTTAGTTGTTTACTAGCAATTATCATTAGTAAAGTGGAAATTGTGATTGCTATTATTACAATTTTTATATGATCTATGATTCCGATGGCAGTAATTATGGAGTCTACTGAAAATATAGTATCTAACATAATTATTTGGATGACGGTGTACCAATATTTTGCAGTTTTCCCTTCATCGTATTTTTGGTTCTTTTTCTGTAAATCCTTTCCTTCTAACCTTTCATGTAACTCGATAGTTGATTTGAATATTAAAAACAGTCCACCAAACAAAATTAAAATATCTTTAATGCTGAATAAAAAACCAAATAAAACGATATTTCTTTCTTTTAAAGAAATTAAGTAATTTAAACTAAATAAAAGAGAAATTCTGATTAATAAAGCACTGATTAACCCAATTGTTATGGCTTGATTTCTTTTTTCAGATAACTTTTCAGATAGAATAGTAATAAAAATTAAATTATCCACTCCGAGAATAATCTCAATAATGATTAAATTAAGTAATCCTATCCAGAGAATAGGGTCATATAAATACCAAATAATTTTTTCTATCATAAATCAGATAACTGAAGAAGTCTTAGAAGGTTTTTCATATTCTTAATAATAAAAAAATATATCGAAATACTCGATCGATTTACAAATAGTTTTTCTACCAACATTGATCGATATAGAATAGTTTATTGTTGATAGGAAACGAATTCTAAGCAATCTAAAAATAATTTCAATAAATTCTTTAAAGGAATTTTTTTTAATGTTTAATAATTTTTAAAATTTTGAAAAATGTTAATCATATAAATTTAATTTTTCAAAAATATTAAATATTGATATCGATAATCTTTGTTTGTTTTCAATTTGAATAAGATTTTGTTGAAACTAACTTAATATCGCAATCATATGATTTCTAACTTTTGTTAATCTAATCACTGCATAAAAATTTTCTTTTAATTTCATCTGATTTAAATATGTCTTTCCACGTTTATTGTGTGAATATTATTATTGTAATATACTGTTCTCAAAAATCGTTCAGATTATAATATAAATATGACTTTTCAAGAGATTATTCTTTATTTACAAAAATATTGGATTAAAATGGGTTGTATAATAATACAACCAGTAGATATACAAGTAGGGGCAGCAACCTCTCATCCAATGACTTGTTTAAATGCAATTTCTGATCAGTCAATCGCTATTGCGTATACACAACCTTCTAGAAGACCAACAGACGGAAGATATTCAAAAAGTAAAAATAGACTTCAACATTATTACCAATTTCAAGTTGTTATTAAACCTGCTCCTTTTGACATTCAAGAAATTTATTTACGATCCTTAGATATGCTAGGAATTGATTTAAAAAATAATGATATTAGATTTGTAGAGGATAATTGGGAAAACGAAACTTTAGGAGCCAGCGGAGTCGGATGGGAAATTTGGTTGAATGGCATGGAAATTACTCAATTTACGTATTTTCAGAAAGTTTGTGGAATTCCTTGCGATAAAATTGTGGTTGAATTAACTTATGGGTTAGAAAGAATTTCTATGCATATTCAGAATGTAGAAAATGTTTTCGATTTGGTTTGGGCAAACAGTAAATTTGGAAAAGTTAAATATGGAGATATATTTTATCGAAATGAAATAGAACAATCTGAGTATAATTTTCAACATTCTGATATTAATTTCTTACTAGAAAGCTTTAAAAATCATCAAAAACAGTCCATAAGTTTATTAGATCAAGATAAAGGATTGCCTATTCCTTCTTATGAACATTTACTAAAATCTATACATTATTTTAATATTTTGGATGCGAGAAATGTTTTCTCTGTTAATGAAAGACAAATGTATATATCAAAAATATATAATTTAATTAAAAAAATCGCTAAAATTTATTTAAATTCGAAAAAATAGATATGCATGATAAAAAAATTCTTTTCAAGAAAACTTTATTAATTGAAATAGGAACAGAAGATCTTCCATATAGAATCTTATGGTTAATATTGAAAAAGTTCTCTAATAACTTTCTAGATCAATTAAAAAAAAATCGTTTTGATTCCGATAAAATATATAGTTATGTTTCTTTAAGGAGATTAGCCGTCAAAATAATCGGGTTTTCTAGTTCAATCGAACATTGCAAACCAGAAAAGAGATTGATAAAAACACGTGATTTTCCTCAAAACAATTTTTCAAAATGTTATAAAAAAAAATGTTTTGAAGAAAATTATGATTGTTTAGATGAAATTTCATTTCATCGAAAAACCTTATATTCAAAAATAATTCGAATGGTCATATTTTCCTTAAGGAATCTTTCTTCTTTTGGATTTATGAAATGGGGAGATGGTAACGTAAAAAATCAATTTATTCGACCAGTTCATAGCGTAGTAATTCTTTTAGACAAATTTTTAGTAAATGATGGAAATCGTATTTTTGGAATAAATATTAGTAGAAAGACTCTTAAAAATAGATCATATTTTTCAGAAGAAAAATATATTCTTTTAGATTCAGCCGATCAATATCCTTATTCTTTACAAAAATTTGGTCATGTTATTCCAGATTATAAAGTAAGAAAATCCATTATTCGAAAAAAAATCAACATATTAGCTAAAAGTTCTAATGGAACAGTTAAATTAGATTATGGAATATTAGACCAAATGACTTCAATGGTAGAATGGCCGAATCTGTTAAAAGCAAGTTTTAAAAAAAGATTTTTATCTTTTCCAAAAGATATAATTGTTCATATTATACAGACTGTTCATAAGTACATTCCAATATATGATAAAAAAGGCCAATTAACTTCAGAATTCATATTTGTTTACGACGCTCCTTTTTTGAGAAGAAAAAATAAAGTTATTCATGATAATCAAAAAGTTATTAATTCTCGTCTAGAAGATATTCTTTTTTTCTTTCAAAAAGATAGAATTTATAGTTTGTTTGATTTTTTATCTATGACAAAAAGGATTTTGTTTTATAAAAAATTAGGAAATATGTATGAAAAAACTAAGAGAATAATCATCTTATCAAAGTATATATCTGAAAAGATAGGAATTACTCAAAAAAAATTAGTTTTTCGTGCGAGTTTGTTGTCCAAATGTGATTTAGCAACCTCTATGGTCAATTGTTTTTCAGATACTCAAGGGATTGTTGGGATGTGCTACGCCAAATTAGATATGGAGAACGATGAAGTTTCAATTGCTATTAGAGAGCAATATTATCCAAGATATTCAAGAGATCGTCTTCCAATTTCAAAAATTGGAGATATTCTTTCTATTTCAGATAAGATAGATTCCTTAGTTGCTATGTTTGGAATTGGGATAGAATATCAAGGAAAAAAAGATCCGCTATTTTTACGAAGAATGTCTATTGGAATATTAAGAATTATGATTGAAAAAAAGTATGATTTCAATTTATTGGAAATAATAGAAAAATCTTCAAAAATATATAGTTCTTTTCTTTTTAGAAAAAGAGATTTTTTGAAAAATATAGATAATTTTTTGATGAGAAGATTGAAATATTGGTATTTCCAGAACGGATGTCCGATGAACCTAATTAATTCAATTCAATTAAGTTCTATAAAGGATTTGCAGGACTTTAATTTAAAAATTAAAGCAATTTTATTATTTCAGTCAAACGAAAAGTTACAAAATCTTTTTCGAATTAATAAAAGAATTTCGAAAATTGTTAATAAAAATACGAATCAAGTCCATGATGATATCGATCATCAATTACTTCAGTCAACTCAAGAAATAGAATTATTTCAAACTTTTCTTTCAGTAAAGCGCGAAGTATATAGTTTATTTTCTCGAAAAATGTATTTCGAATGTATGCTCAAAATGCATGATTTGGTGATTCCAGTAGATCATTTTTTTAAACATACTATAATTATGGATAAAAACCATAATATTCGACAAAATCGAATCAATATTTTGAAAAGTGTTCAGAGTTTATTGTCAAAAATCATTGATTTTTCTTGTCTCAAGAAATAGTCGAATCTTTCTTTTTATATTTATTTTTTTATGAAAAAAAATTAATTAAATTAGAAGCAAGAATCAGAAAAAAAGACCATATCGAAGAAGAGAATAGATAAAAAAAGAAGTATTTATGTATTCTTTTAACATTCATCATTCCAGATACCAACGGTACTAAATATCTGAAAACTGCTAGGAATCGAGATAAAAATATTATCAGGAAAGACTTTCCTTGATCTCTTAGTACATATTTTATTTTTTTTATTTTTCTATCGTATTTTTCAAATATAAAACCCATTTTTTTTTGGTTTGAAGTTCTTATCATATAACCGATAAAATGACAAATGATGGATCCAAAAAAAGATCCAATTGTTATTGTAATCCAAGTAGTAATGTCATTTAAATATTTATCAGAAATGATTATTAAAGTAAGTAAAGTAATATAAGCTGGTGGTAAAAATGTAGAAACTATAACTACAGATTTTCCAAGAGATATCACAAAAATAAAATAAATTATCCAGTCTGGATTGGATTGAACTTTTAATAATATATGATCTACCATGTTTTTATTGATCTTGTCTTTTAAACAGGATCATCGTTGGCCCTTGCTGGATTCGAACCAGCGACCAAACGATTATGAGTCGTCTGCTCTAACCTATCTGAGCTAAAGGGCCGATATCATTGTTCATCTAAAAAACTTCTTAGTAGTTCTGAACGGCTAGGATGTCTTAATTTTCTTAGAGCTTTTGCTTCTATTTGTCTAATTCTTTCTCTAGTGACATCAAACTGCTTTCCTACTTCTTCTAAAGTGTGATCTGTATGCATATCAATTCCAAATCTCATACGTAATACTTTGGCTTCTCTTGTAGTAAGTCCTGAAAGAACTTCGTTGGTTGCAGATCTTAAACTTTCTGAAGTAGCAGATTCTAATGGTAATTCTAATGTTGTATCTTCTATGAAATCTCCCAAATGACTGTCTTCGTCGTCTCCTATTGGGGTTTCCATTGAGATAGGTTCTCTTGCTATTTTAAGGACTTTTCTAATTTTTTCTTCAGGAATAAGCATTCTTTCTGAAAGCTCTTCTGGAGATGGCTCTCTTCCTGTTTCTTGAAGTATTTGCCGAGATATATGATTTAGTTTGTTGATCGTTTCAATCATATGAACTGGAATACGAATTGTTCTAGCTTGATCAGCTATAGATCTAGTGATAGCTTGTCTAATCCACCATGTCGCATAAGTAGAAAATTTATATCCTCTTCTGTACTCAAATTTATCTACGGCTTTCATTAATCCTATGTTTCCTTCTTGAATAAGATCTAAAAACTGTAATCCACGATTAGTATATTTTTTAGCTATTGAAATTACCAATCTTAAATTTGCCTCTACCATTTCTTTTTTAGCTCTTCTTGCTATTGTTTCTCCAATGGATATTTTTCTACCAATTTCTTTAATTTTACTAATGCTTATTCCGGTATCTTTTTCGATTTCGTTTAACTCATTGAGAGCTTGAACAATTGTCGAATCTAATTTGAATTTTTTTTCATCTTTTTTATTATATCGATTGGATACGATTAATTCTTTTAGATCGTACTCTTTCGGATTTTCAGAAAAAAGATTTAAAAAATACTTTTTTGGAATTTTATATTCTTTAAACGAAATATTTATGATTAGTTTCTCTTGAATTTTAATCTTTTCTATGGTTTTTCTTATATCTGATATAAGAAAATCGAGTTGTTTTGGAACTAATCGAAATTGTTTAAATATTTCACATAGATCTTGAATATCCAAAATGGATTGAGAAGATTTTATTCCATTCTCTTTAAGAGAATGAGTGACTTTTTCATACTGATTTTGAAGTTCCAAAAATTTTTTTCTGGCAATTTTTGGATCAATATGGTTCCATTCATCTTCTACGTTAGTTCTTGTCGAATTTTGACTCTTAGATATATCTTTTTTTTCATAGTTGTTTGATAAAATCTCATCTAAAACGGAATTTATTCGATTTAATTTCATAGAAGAAAAATTTTTATCAACATTTTTCGAACTCGAAAAAGTATCTTCTGAAGATAAGCCGGTAATGATATCAGATAACTTCATTTCTCCAGATTCGAATAGAAAATATTGTTTCAAAATGTAACTAATAGATTTCGGATATTCTGATATGGAACGTTGAATTTGATTAATACCATCTTCTATTCTTTTAGCAATGTCAATTTCGCCTTCTCTAGTAAGAAGTTCTATCGTACCCATTTCTCTCATATACATCCTGATTGGATCAGTTGTTCTTCCGATTTCTTGTTCTACACTAGACAAAACTTGAGTAGCAGCTTCGACAGTTTCTTCGTCTGTACTACTCGTAGGATCTGTTAGTATGAGCTCATCTTCATCCGGAACTTCTTCTGTAACACGAATTCCCATGTCGATTATTGTTTGAATAATATCTTCTATTTGATCTGAATCAACTATATCTTCCGGAAGATTATCGTTCACTTCAGAATAAGTCAGATATCCTTTTTCTTTTCCTTTATTAACTAGTACTTTTAATTGAGATTTCGGGTTGCGATCCATAATAAATCCTTATACTTTGTATCTATCGATGATTAAAATTAAAAAATAATTAGAAATATTTAAATTATAAAATAATTTGAAGTTTTCATTATTGTCTACAAAATTCATTTTCGAGAAGTTATTCGAAGAACTTCTTCTTTTTCTTTGATATTCAATCCTATTTTTCTTTCTTTTGAGATCAAAAAATTGAACCTTTCGTTTACAGCTATGGAAGTTAAATGGAACATTGCATCTTGAAAAATTCTTCTTTCGATTTTCTTTTCTAAAAAAAAGTTATGATTTTCCGAATCTTCTTTGAGTTTTCTAAAAAGAACATCATTATTAAAACGTTTTTCTAATTGATTGGAATCAATTTCAGGATAATTTCTACAGATATTGAAAATCTTCAAAAACAGCTTAATTCCAAATAGTTTTATATTTTCATATTTAGAAATATTAAAATTTGGAAAATACCTCACAAAATTAGGATTTTTGATTAATAACTTAATCAAAATAGATATTGTTCGAGATTGATTACCTAGTTTCTTTATTTTAGGAGATTTCTTTTGAATAGTACTTTTTAAAGGTTTTTTTATGCTTCTGTCCTGTATAGAAACCCCTATGATATGGCTAAGCTCATTAAACATACATTTCTTAAAAACGTATCCAGGTATCTTATAAATTATTGGAGAAACTAGAGTGCTAAATCTTGCTTTTCCTTCGTTGTTGCTTAAATCTATTTTTTTTTTAAATCTATTAAACAAAAAGTAGGAAAGAAGGTGAGATTTTTCTATTCTTTTTTCAAATTTTTCTTTTCCTTCTTCACGAATAATTTTATCTGGATCATATCCATTCGGCAAAAACATAAATCTTGCTTGACGATCATCCTCCATGTATGAAATGATTATCTTCAATGTTCTCCATGCTGCAGAATATCCCGCCTGATCTCCATCAAAACAGAATACCACGGAGTTTGTAAACTTAAAAATAGTTTTTACATGATTTTCTGTTAAAGATGTTCCAAGAATTGCTACTGCATAGTTAATCTGAAATTGTTTTAATGATATCACGTCCATATAACCTTCTACTACCAGAAGCTTTGAAGGATGGTTTTGTTCCTTAATTACTTCATACATTCCATATAGGATTTTTCCTTTTTTAAAAATAACGCTTTCTGGGGAATTAATGTACTTTGGTTGAATATGATCATTTAAAATTGTTCTTCCTCCAAAGGCTACTATCATTCCTCTTCGGTTTCTAATTGGAAAAGTTATTCTGTTATGAAATTTATTTAAAATTCTTCCTTTTTCATTAATTTTTATGATTCCGATCTCTTTAAGATGATGTGAATAATTTTTCATCTGAATTATTTTTTTTTTTATTTTATCATCAAAAATGGATCCAAATCCTATAGAAAAATGTTGTATTGTATTTTGGTCTAAACCTCTTCTTTGCAAGTACCTTTTTGCTGAATAAGAAAAGCTGTATTTCCAGGAATCTATGAAAGTTTTGTTTATCTCATGCAATATTCCGTAAAAGATGCGTTTAAAATTCTCTCTTTTTGAAAAATTATTTAGTTCTTCATAGACTATTTCCAGACCGTTCATCTCAGAAAGTTCTTTGATAGCTTCAACGAAACCGACTCCTTTATAATTCATCAAAAAATCGATTGAGTTTCCATGAGAACTGCAACCAAAGCAATAATAGAATCTTTTTTCTTTATTCACAGTGAAAGAAGGGGTCTTCTCTTTATGAAATGGACACAAAGCCACATAGTTTTTCCCTTTTTCTTGAAGATTTATATCATTTTGAATTAATTCCACGATATCTGTAATCTCAATTAGCTCTTTAACAAATTCGTTTGATATTTTTTTATTTTTGAGCATATCATCGTGCTTTCATATTCTTAAAAAATTTTTTCATCTTTTCTTCTTTAACAGATTCGGATTTAGAAATGTCCGAAATCTTCTTGAATTTTCTCTAGCTATTTTTTTTGCATGTCTTTTAATGGAAGAAGCCTTTTCTCTTTTTCTAACTGTTGTCGGTTTTTCATAAAATTCTCTTCTCCTGACTTCTGCAAGAACCCCAGCTTTTTCGCAAGAACGTTTGAATCTTCGAAAAGCTAAGTCAAACGGCTCATTTTCTTTAACTTTTATTATAGGCATAAGGTCAATTATCTCTTGAATTTAAATACTGTGTAGAATATTATAAAAGATTATCTGTTTAAAATTACAAAATATTTATTCTACTCGAATATAAAAAAATATGCAAAAAACAGGATTTTTTTGAAGAAATTTTCTTGATTTTTTAGTGTTTTTAAAAATACTTGATCTAAAATTTTTCAAATAGTAAAAGAGATATTATATGATGGTTCTTGGAATAGAAACTTCTTGTGATGACACTGGAGTAGCTATTTATGATGATGAATTGGGACTTTTGTTCAATAAAGTTGAAAGTCAACACGAGTTACATAGTCGATATGGTGGGGTATTACCAGAATTAGCTTCCAGAGCGCATTCAATTAAATTACCTAAACTAATCAAATTAGCAATTTCCCAGAAAAACCTTCTGACGAATAATAAAGTTGATGCAATTGCTTATACTGCTGGTCCTGGGTTGGTAGGTTCTTTACTAGTTGGTTCAATTTTTGGAAAGTCCTTAGCTTTTTCTTTGAAGATTCCTGTAATTCCCGTTCATCACATAGAAGGTCATATTTTTTCTGTTATGCTATGTCAAAAAGAAATTCCAGATTTTCCATTTTTGGTTCTTTTGATTTCAGGGGGAAATACTCAGATTATATCTGTTCAATCTGTCGGAAAATATCGATTGTTAGGAAGGTCTAGAGATGATTCAGTAGGAGAAGTTTTTGATAAAGTTGCCAGACATTTAGGATTAAAGTATCCAGGTGGATATTTGATATCCTCAATTGCTAATAAAGGTAATCCAGGAAAGTTTCGATTTCCAAGACCTATGATTCATTCAGATGATCTAGATCTTAGTTTTTCTGGCTTAAAAACTAGTGTTTTAAATGTTATTCAAGAAAGAAAATTAGATTTTCAAACAATATGTGATATAGCGTATGAATTTGAGAAATCTGTAGTAGATACATTGATAGAAAAATGCAGAGCTGCTTTGAATCGTGAGAAAGTTGATAATCTAGTTGTAGTAGGAGGAGTAGGTTCGAATTTTTCTATTAGATCCAAAATAAAATCATTTTTTGGAAATGTTGGAAAAAAAGTTTTTTTTCCTAAATATGAATTTTGTACTGATAATGGAGCAATGATAGCGTATGCTGGAACATTACGATTAAAATATCAAATAAGTAGTTCTCCTACGTTTTTAAAAAAAGTTATCGATCCGAAATTATCCATATCGAAATATTCAGAAGAGATATGAAAGAGTTGAAAAAAATAAATATCTTAAAATTTTTTTGATAAAAAAGGATTCATTATGAAAGTTTTAATCATTGATCAACTATCAATTTTTACCAGAATTGGAGTTTACGATTGGGAAAAACAAATAAAACAGAAATTATTAATTAGTATAAAAATTTCTCGAAAAAAATATGATATTGAGAATGAAAAATTCGAAAACTATCTAGATTATTCTAAGATAAGCGAAACTATCGTGAATTATCTTGAAAGAAATTCTTTTTCTTTGATAGAAGAAGTTGCTGACAAAATATCTAGAATTCTGTTCAATCAGTTCTTTTGCAATTGGGTAAAAGTTACGGTATTTAAACCTAACGCTATAGCGAGAGCGAAAACGGTCGGTGTATGTTTAGAAAGAAAAATAGATATATAATTTATCTTAAATGATTTTTTCTTATTTTTTTTAAGTTCATCACTTTTTCTATTATTTTTAATCTGTTCTTTAGGATTGTCCCGCGTATTTCTTTATTTTTCATTTTTTGAAAGTCAATTTTTAAAGAGCTTTTCGATACTTTCTTAAATATTTTCATTAATAATTCTCCTTGTGGGTAATAACATCCTAGTTCCAGCCTATTTTTAACAATGTAATGAGCTTTACATACCGTGATGAGTTGATCTATATTTTTCGGTTTTCTCCAAACATCCATTTGATCAAATATTTTGATAACCTCTTTGCTGCAAGAATTTTGGATATTTTGAACATTTTGATGAACTTTAGCAATGGCAACGGATAATTTTTTAGTTTTAGTTGGAACACACATTCTATCGCAAAAACTACGAACCATTTGAACAGCTGAGTTAATCTTTTTTTCTTTGGAATTACTCATATGATTATCGTAAAAAAAAACAGTAAAATTACTACATAAAGCTGCGAATCTTACTTCAATACTTTTTGTTAACAAAGCTGATTTTTTAATAACAAGAAAGATATATTCTTTTTGATCAATAAAAGAAGTAAGTGAAGACTTTTTTTTGAAAGATTTTGTTAAAATAATTTGAATTTCTGGAAAAAGTACAGATAGAGCTCCACATTGAAAAAGCATTTTAAAATATAAATCTGGAGATGAAGTAGATAAAGCTTTTTTAGTTTCTATCCAAACTCTCTCTTTGCTGACTGTTTTGAGGTCTTCTTGTTGAACCATCTCTTCGATTATTTTCCAGGTTTTATGATAAATGGTGAAATAATATTCAGATAGTTTTGCGTAAAATCTGGCTGTCCTTAGCACTCTAATCGGATCTTCCGAAAAAGCATTAGAAACATGTCTTATGATTCTCTTTTGAATGTCTTTGATTCCAAAAAAAGGGTCTATGATTTTGTTTTTTGTTGTTTTAGCAATTGCATTGATGGTTAGATCTCTTCTATATAAATCTTCTTCAATAGTTACAGAAGGAGAACTGAAACATTGAAAACCAGTGTGACCGGATCCTATTTTTCGATCAATTCTTGCTAATGAATACTCCTCTTTAGTAACTGGATGTAAAAATACAGGAAAGTCTCTGCCGACCTGTTGAAATCCCAGTCGAATCATTTCTTGAGGGCTGCTTCCAACGACCAACCAATCTCTATCTGAAATGGGCATCCCTAATATTTGATCTCTGACAGCTCCTCCTACTAAATAAATTTTCATATCGTCGTTATATGTTAAAATCGTATCTTCTGATTTGATCAGTATAATTTTTTCGTTAATCTATGACCAGATTTTTTAAAAAAAGCGTTTACAAATTCTTATATCGTATATTGTTCGAAATAGATATTTAATTTCTTAGTTTTTTTATCTTATTGATACGAGATGAATTGGATTAATTAATGAGAATTTTATAAATTCATCATTTAACGCCTAGTAACAAGAAACGATTTATGTGAAGTATAAAAATCTCAAAACTCTTTAGAGATCTCGAAATTTACCAATAAAGATAATAATAGCTATTGATGTTTTTTAAAAAATTGATAATCTTTTTTAAATAGGTTTGTCTTTCAATTAAAAGAACGTTTTTCTGAAAAGTTCGATACTTCATGAAAAAATTATGTATTCCAATATTTTAGAACAACCTTTCATGTATATTTCTCACTGGATGTTGAGGATTAGTATTTTAATTTATGTGATATATCTTACGGAGAATAAATGAAATTTTCTATTCCCAATTTTGAAAAAAACAGAATTTTAGTGATCGGAGATATTATTTTAGATAATTATTGGTATGGAATAACTGAAAAAATTTCAAAAGAAGCTCCAATTCCTACAGTTAATATAAAGAGTAGATTGTCTAAATTAGGAGGAGCTGCCAACGTTGCAGTCAATGCATCCAGATTAGGAGCAAGAGTTTTTTTGATCGGTTTGGTTGGAAACGATGAATCATCTGAAATTGTTAGAAGTGAATTAGTCAGGTTAAAAATTCTCTTCGATCTTATCGTTCTTCCAAATTATTTAACAGTAACCAAATTTAGAATTTTTTCCAAAAATCAACAAATCGCTCGAATGGATTTTGAAGAAAAAATAAAAGAAAAATGTTCTGAATATGTTTCGTATATCTTAGAAAAGGTAAAAAAAAGAATTTCTTTCGCGCAAGTCATTGTATTATCTGATTATGGAAAAGGAGCTTTATATGAAACTTCTAAAATAATTGATCTCGCTAGGAATTATAAAATACCAGTTTTAGTTGATCCTTATGGAAAAAATTTTGAGAAATATAAAGAATCTACCATGCTTACACCTAATTTGGATGAGTTTGAATTGGTTGTTGGAAAATGTTCAAACAATTCTGAAATGGAGAAAAAGGGTTTTGAGATGATTCGTAGTTTATCTTTGGAAAGCATATTGATCACACTTTCTGAAAAAGGAATTTTGTTATTGTCTAACAAAGAACATAAATTATATTTACCGTCTTTTGTAAGAAATGTAAAGAATGTTACTGGAGCTGGAGATACCATGATTGCTACTTTGGCGGTAGCTTTCTCTTCTTCTGAACTAAGTTTAGATCAATCTTGTTTTTTATCCAATATTGCTGCTTCTATCGTTGTAGAAAAAGAAAATACTTCTGATGTTTCAATAGAAGAATTGAAAAGAAGATTCTATGAAAGAAGCTGTAGATTTTTTGGTATTCTTCGGGAAGATCAAATAAAAAATACTGTAAATATTTGTAAGTTCTTAAAAGAAAAAATTGTAATGGTGGTCGGATACTTGGACGAGATTCATCTTACTTATGTTCGATATCTTAACAGAGCTCGTAACTTTGGGGATCGACTGATCGTTGCGATCAACATTGATACATCTATCGAGAGATTAAAATTGAAGAATACTTTCTATTCCACGGAAAATACAATGGAAATTTTATTACAGTTGAAATCAGTAGATTGGATTATTCCATTTAAAGAAAAAAGTCCAGAAAATATTGTTAGGAAAATTAAACCAGATGTTTTTATATCGACAAAAATATGTTCGTCTTGGATCGAAAATATATTTCGTTATGTAGGAGAAGTGAAAATTCTCAATTTTAAAGACAATCGGTTTTATGATGAGAATGTAAAAATAGTATGAAAAAAGATGGTTTTTGATTTTTGTAATATAAAAACTTTTAAAAAAAATTGTCCTTTTTATTCTCATATTTATATAATAAGGAATATCTGTTTTCTTTATGAATTTTGTTTGTTTTTTTTGTTGCGATTCCACGAAAGATGAAGTAATCAAAATTTAGGAGTAATTATAAATGGCTAGTAGAGGTATAAATAAGGTAATATTAATTGGTTATTTAGGTCAGGATCCAGAGATTCGATATATGCCTAACGGAAACGCTGTAGCGAATTTGTCTCTAGCTACTTCTGAAAATTGGAAAGATAAGCAAACCGGAGAAATGAGAGAAAGAACAGAATGGCATAGAGTTGTCATATTTGGCAAACTAGCAGAGGTATCTGGAGAACATTTAAGAAAAGGATCTCAGGTTTATATCGAAGGTTCTTTGCAAACTAGAAAATGGCAGGATCAAAACGGGCAAGATCGATACAATACCGAAGTTATTGTGAATATCGGCGGTACGATGAGAATGTTGGGTACTAAAAATCATCAAGATCTTTCTCAAAGAGATAAACCATCGATTTGGGAGAAACAAAAGACTTCTGAAAAGATCGTCGATTCAAGTTCAAATGAAGAAGGCAAGGAAGAATCGATAGAATTTGATGACGATATTCCCTTTTAGTTCATTTGATCAAATTAATTTCGAGTTTCTTACGGAATTTTTTAAAAAAATATTTGATTGACTATAATATTTTAACCATTATATAATTAGGAATTTAAAATAATCCTCCATAGTTCAGATGGTAGAACGGCGGACTGTTAATCCGTATGCACTGGTTCGAATCCAGTTGGAGGAGTTTTATTTTTTTAGATAGAATTAAAAAATTCCGTAAGAAACTCGAAATTAATTTGATCAAATGAACTAAAAGGGAATATCGTCATCAAATTCTATCGATTCTTCCTTGCCTTCTTCATTTGAACTTGAATCGACGATCTTTTCAGAAGTCTTTTGTTTCTCCCAAATCGATGGTTTATCTCTTTGAGAAAGATCTTGATGATTTTTAGTACCCAACATTCTCATCGTACCGCCGATATTCACAATAACTTCGGTATTGTATCGATCTTGCCCGTTTTGATCCTGCCATTTTCTAGTTTGCAAAGAACCTTCGATATAAACCTGAGATCCTTTTCTTAAATGTTCTCCAGATACCTCTGCTAGTTTGCCAAATATGACAACTCTATGCCATTCTGTTCTTTCTCTCATTTCTCCGGTTTGCTTATCTTTCCAATTTTCAGAAGTAGCTAGAGACAAATTCGCTACAGCGTTTCCGTTAGGCATATATCGAATCTCTGGATCCTGACCTAAATAACCAATTAATATTACCTTATTTATACCTCTACTAGCCATTTATAATTACTCCTAAATTTTGATTACTTCATCTTTCGTGGAATCGCAACAAAAAAAACAAACAAAATTCATAAAGAAAACAGATATTCCTTATTATATAAATATGAGAATAAAAAGGACAATTTTTTTTAAAAGTTTTTATATTACAAAAATCAAAAACCATCTTTTTTCATACTATTTTTACATTCTCATCATAAAACCGATTGTCTTTAAAATTGAGAATTTTCACTTCTCCTACATAACGAAATATATTTTCGATCCAAGACGAACATATTTTTGTCGATATAAAAACATCTGGTTTAATTTTCCTAACAATATTTTCTGGACTTTTTTCTTTAAATGGAATAATCCAATCTACTGATTTCAACTGTAATAAAATTTCCATTGTATTTTCCGTGGAATAGAAAGTATTCTTCAATTTTAATCTCTCGATAGATGTATCAATGTTGATCGCAACGATCAGTCGATCCCCAAAGTTACGAGCTCTGTTAAGATATCGAACATAAGTAAGATGAATCTCGTCCAAGTATCCGACCACCATTACAATTTTTTCTTTTAAGAACTTACAAATATTTACAGTATTTTTTATTTGATCTTCCCGAAGAATACCAAAAAATCTACAGCTTCTTTCATAGAATCTTCTTTTCAATTCTTCTATTGAAACATCAGAAGTATTTTCTTTTTCTACAACGATAGAAGCAGCAATATTGGATAAAAAACAAGATTGATCTAAACTTAATTCAGAAGAAGAGAAAGCTACCGCCAAAGTAGCAATCATGGTATCTCCAGCTCCAGTAACATTCTTTACATTTCTTACAAAAGACGGTAAATATAATTTATGTTCTTTGTTAGACAATAACAAAATTCCTTTTTCAGAAAGTGTGATCAATATGCTTTCCAAAGATAAACTACGAATCATCTCAAAACCCTTTTTCTCCATTTCAGAATTGTTTGAACATTTTCCAACAACCAATTCAAACTCATCCAAATTAGGTGTAAGCATGGTAGATTCTTTATATTTCTCAAAATTTTTTCCATAAGGATCAACTAAAACTGGTATTTTATAATTCCTAGCGAGATCAATTATTTTAGAAGTTTCATATAAAGCTCCTTTTCCATAATCAGATAATACAATGACTTGCGCGAAAGAAATTCTTTTTTTTACCTTTTCTAAGATATACGAAACATATTCAGAACATTTTTCTTTTATTTTTTCTTCAAAATCCATTCGAGCGATTTGTTGATTTTTGGAAAAAATTCTAAATTTGGTTACTGTTAAATAATTTGGAAGAACGATAAGATCGAAGAGAATTTTTAACCTGACTAATTCACTTCTAACAATTTCAGATGATTCATCGTTTCCAACCAAACCGATCAAAAAAACTCTTGCTCCTAATCTGGATGCATTGACTGCAACGTTGGCAGCTCCTCCTAATTTAGACAATCTACTCTTTATATTAACTGTAGGAATTGGAGCTTCTTTTGAAATTTTTTCAGTTATTCCATACCAATAATTATCTAAAATAATATCTCCGATCACTAAAATTCTGTTTTTTTCAAAATTGGGAATAGAAAATTTCATTTATTCTCCGTAAGATATATCACATAAATTAAAATACTAATCCTCAACATCCAGTGAGAAATATACATGAAAGGTTGTTCTAAAATATTGGAATACATAATTTTTTCATGAAGTATCGAACTTTTCAGAAAAACGTTCTTTTAATTGAAAGACAAACCTATTTAAAAAAGATTATCAATTTTTTAAAAAACATCAATAGCTATTATTATCTTTATTGGTAAATTTCGAGATCTCTAAAGAGTTTTGAGATTTTTATACTTCACATAAATCGTTTCTTGTTACTAGGCGTTAAATGATGAATTTATAAAATTCTCATTAATTAATCCAATTCATCTCGTATCAATAAGATAAAAAAACTAAGAAATTAAATATCTATTTCGAACAATATACGATATAAGAATTTGTAAACGCTTTTTTTAAAAAATCTGGTCATAGATTAACGAAAAAATTATACTGATCAAATCAGAAGATACGATTTTAACATATAACGACGATATGAAAATTTATTTAGTAGGAGGAGCTGTCAGAGATCAAATATTAGGGATGCCCATTTCAGATAGAGATTGGTTGGTCGTTGGAAGCAGCCCTCAAGAAATGATTCGACTGGGATTTCAACAGGTCGGCAGAGACTTTCCTGTATTTTTACATCCAGTTACTAAAGAGGAGTATTCATTAGCAAGAATTGATCGAAAAATAGGATCCGGTCACACTGGTTTTCAATGTTTCAGTTCTCCTTCTGTAACTATTGAAGAAGATTTATATAGAAGAGATCTAACCATCAATGCAATTGCTAAAACAACAAAAAACAAAATCATAGACCCTTTTTTTGGAATCAAAGACATTCAAAAGAGAATCATAAGACATGTTTCTAATGCTTTTTCGGAAGATCCGATTAGAGTGCTAAGGACAGCCAGATTTTACGCAAAACTATCTGAATATTATTTCACCATTTATCATAAAACCTGGAAAATAATCGAAGAGATGGTTCAACAAGAAGACCTCAAAACAGTCAGCAAAGAGAGAGTTTGGATAGAAACTAAAAAAGCTTTATCTACTTCATCTCCAGATTTATATTTTAAAATGCTTTTTCAATGTGGAGCTCTATCTGTACTTTTTCCAGAAATTCAAATTATTTTAACAAAATCTTTCAAAAAAAAGTCTTCACTTACTTCTTTTATTGATCAAAAAGAATATATCTTTCTTGTTATTAAAAAATCAGCTTTGTTAACAAAAAGTATTGAAGTAAGATTCGCAGCTTTATGTAGTAATTTTACTGTTTTTTTTTACGATAATCATATGAGTAATTCCAAAGAAAAAAAGATTAACTCAGCTGTTCAAATGGTTCGTAGTTTTTGCGATAGAATGTGTGTTCCAACTAAAACTAAAAAATTATCCGTTGCCATTGCTAAAGTTCATCAAAATGTTCAAAATATCCAAAATTCTTGCAGCAAAGAGGTTATCAAAATATTTGATCAAATGGATGTTTGGAGAAAACCGAAAAATATAGATCAACTCATCACGGTATGTAAAGCTCATTACATTGTTAAAAATAGGCTGGAACTAGGATGTTATTACCCACAAGGAGAATTATTAATGAAAATATTTAAGAAAGTATCGAAAAGCTCTTTAAAAATTGACTTTCAAAAAATGAAAAATAAAGAAATACGCGGGACAATCCTAAAGAACAGATTAAAAATAATAGAAAAAGTGATGAACTTAAAAAAAATAAGAAAAAATCATTTAAGATAAATTATATATCTATTTTTCTTTCTAAACATACACCGACCGTTTTCGCTCTCGCTATAGCGTTAGGTTTAAATACCGTAACTTTTACCCAATTGCAAAAGAACTGATTGAACAGAATTCTAGATATTTTGTCAGCAACTTCTTCTATCAAAGAAAAAGAATTTCTTTCAAGATAATTCACGATAGTTTCGCTTATCTTAGAATAATCTAGATAGTTTTCGAATTTTTCATTCTCAATATCATATTTTTTTCGAGAAATTTTTATACTAATTAATAATTTCTGTTTTATTTGTTTTTCCCAATCGTAAACTCCAATTCTGGTAAAAATTGATAGTTGATCAATGATTAAAACTTTCATAATGAATCCTTTTTTATCAAAAAAATTTTAAGATATTTATTTTTTTCAACTCTTTCATATCTCTTCTGAATATTTCGATATGGATAATTTCGGATCGATAACTTTTTTTAAAAACGTAGGAGAACTACTTATTTGATATTTTAATCGTAATGTTCCAGCATACGCTATCATTGCTCCATTATCAGTACAAAATTCATATTTAGGAAAAAAAACTTTTTTTCCAACATTTCCAAAAAATGATTTTATTTTGGATCTAATAGAAAAATTCGAACCTACTCCTCCTACTACAACTAGATTATCAACTTTCTCACGATTCAAAGCAGCTCTGCATTTTTCTATCAATGTATCTACTACAGATTTCTCAAATTCATACGCTATATCACATATTGTTTGAAAATCTAATTTTCTTTCTTGAATAACATTTAAAACACTAGTTTTTAAGCCAGAAAAACTAAGATCTAGATCATCTGAATGAATCATAGGTCTTGGAAATCGAAACTTTCCTGGATTACCTTTATTAGCAATTGAGGATATCAAATATCCACCTGGATACTTTAATCCTAAATGTCTGGCAACTTTATCAAAAACTTCTCCTACTGAATCATCTCTAGACCTTCCTAACAATCGATATTTTCCAACAGATTGAACAGATATAATCTGAGTATTTCCCCCTGAAATCAAAAGAACCAAAAATGGAAAATCTGGAATTTCTTTTTGACATAGCATAACAGAAAAAATATGACCTTCTATGTGATGAACGGGAATTACAGGAATCTTCAAAGAAAAAGCTAAGGACTTTCCAAAAATTGAACCAACTAGTAAAGAACCTACCAACCCAGGACCAGCAGTATAAGCAATTGCATCAACTTTATTATTCGTCAGAAGGTTTTTCTGGGAAATTGCTAATTTGATTAGTTTAGGTAATTTAATTGAATGCGCTCTGGAAGCTAATTCTGGTAATACCCCACCATATCGACTATGTAACTCGTGTTGACTTTCAACTTTATTGAACAAAAGTCCCAATTCATCATCATAAATAGCTACTCCAGTGTCATCACAAGAAGTTTCTATTCCAAGAACCATCATATAATATCTCTTTTACTATTTGAAAAATTTTAGATCAAGTATTTTTAAAAACACTAAAAAATCAAGAAAATTTCTTCAAAAAAATCCTGTTTTTTGCATATTTTTTTATATTCGAGTAGAATAAATATTTTGTAATTTTAAACAGATAATCTTTTATAATATTCTACACAGTATTTAAATTCAAGAGATAATTGACCTTATGCCTATAATAAAAGTTAAAGAAAATGAGCCGTTTGACTTAGCTTTTCGAAGATTCAAACGTTCTTGCGAAAAAGCTGGGGTTCTTGCAGAAGTCAGGAGAAGAGAATTTTATGAAAAACCGACAACAGTTAGAAAAAGAGAAAAGGCTTCTTCCATTAAAAGACATGCAAAAAAAATAGCTAGAGAAAATTCAAGAAGATTTCGGACATTTCTAAATCCGAATCTGTTAAAGAAGAAAAGATGAAAAAATTTTTTAAGAATATGAAAGCACGATGATATGCTCAAAAATAAAAAAATATCAAACGAATTTGTTAAAGAGCTAATTGAGATTACAGATATCGTGGAATTAATTCAAAATGATATAAATCTTCAAGAAAAAGGGAAAAACTATGTGGCTTTGTGTCCATTTCATAAAGAGAAGACCCCTTCTTTCACTGTGAATAAAGAAAAAAGATTCTATTATTGCTTTGGTTGCAGTTCTCATGGAAACTCAATCGATTTTTTGATGAATTATAAAGGAGTCGGTTTCGTTGAAGCTATCAAAGAACTTTCTGAGATGAACGGTCTGGAAATAGTCTATGAAGAACTAAATAATTTTTCAAAAAGAGAGAATTTTAAACGCATCTTTTACGGAATATTGCATGAGATAAACAAAACTTTCATAGATTCCTGGAAATACAGCTTTTCTTATTCAGCAAAAAGGTACTTGCAAAGAAGAGGTTTAGACCAAAATACAATACAACATTTTTCTATAGGATTTGGATCCATTTTTGATGATAAAATAAAAAAAAAAATAATTCAGATGAAAAATTATTCACATCATCTTAAAGAGATCGGAATCATAAAAATTAATGAAAAAGGAAGAATTTTAAATAAATTTCATAACAGAATAACTTTTCCAATTAGAAACCGAAGAGGAATGATAGTAGCCTTTGGAGGAAGAACAATTTTAAATGATCATATTCAACCAAAGTACATTAATTCCCCAGAAAGCGTTATTTTTAAAAAAGGAAAAATCCTATATGGAATGTATGAAGTAATTAAGGAACAAAACCATCCTTCAAAGCTTCTGGTAGTAGAAGGTTATATGGACGTGATATCATTAAAACAATTTCAGATTAACTATGCAGTAGCAATTCTTGGAACATCTTTAACAGAAAATCATGTAAAAACTATTTTTAAGTTTACAAACTCCGTGGTATTCTGTTTTGATGGAGATCAGGCGGGATATTCTGCAGCATGGAGAACATTGAAGATAATCATTTCATACATGGAGGATGATCGTCAAGCAAGATTTATGTTTTTGCCGAATGGATATGATCCAGATAAAATTATTCGTGAAGAAGGAAAAGAAAAATTTGAAAAAAGAATAGAAAAATCTCACCTTCTTTCCTACTTTTTGTTTAATAGATTTAAAAAAAAAATAGATTTAAGCAACAACGAAGGAAAAGCAAGATTTAGCACTCTAGTTTCTCCAATAATTTATAAGATACCTGGATACGTTTTTAAGAAATGTATGTTTAATGAGCTTAGCCATATCATAGGGGTTTCTATACAGGACAGAAGCATAAAAAAACCTTTAAAAAGTACTATTCAAAAGAAATCTCCTAAAATAAAGAAACTAGGTAATCAATCTCGAACAATATCTATTTTGATTAAGTTATTAATCAAAAATCCTAATTTTGTGAGGTATTTTCCAAATTTTAATATTTCTAAATATGAAAATATAAAACTATTTGGAATTAAGCTGTTTTTGAAGATTTTCAATATCTGTAGAAATTATCCTGAAATTGATTCCAATCAATTAGAAAAACGTTTTAATAATGATGTTCTTTTTAGAAAACTCAAAGAAGATTCGGAAAATCATAACTTTTTTTTAGAAAAGAAAATCGAAAGAAGAATTTTTCAAGATGCAATGTTCCATTTAACTTCCATAGCTGTAAACGAAAGGTTCAATTTTTTGATCTCAAAAGAAAGAAAAATAGGATTGAATATCAAAGAAAAAGAAGAAGTTCTTCGAATAACTTCTCGAAAATGAATTTTGTAGACAATAATGAAAACTTCAAATTATTTTATAATTTAAATATTTCTAATTATTTTTTAATTTTAATCATCGATAGATACAAAGTATAAGGATTTATTATGGATCGCAACCCGAAATCTCAATTAAAAGTACTAGTTAATAAAGGAAAAGAAAAAGGATATCTGACTTATTCTGAAGTGAACGATAATCTTCCGGAAGATATAGTTGATTCAGATCAAATAGAAGATATTATTCAAACAATAATCGACATGGGAATTCGTGTTACAGAAGAAGTTCCGGATGAAGATGAGCTCATACTAACAGATCCTACGAGTAGTACAGACGAAGAAACTGTCGAAGCTGCTACTCAAGTTTTGTCTAGTGTAGAACAAGAAATCGGAAGAACAACTGATCCAATCAGGATGTATATGAGAGAAATGGGTACGATAGAACTTCTTACTAGAGAAGGCGAAATTGACATTGCTAAAAGAATAGAAGATGGTATTAATCAAATTCAACGTTCCATATCAGAATATCCGAAATCTATTAGTTACATTTTGAAACAATATTTTCTATTCGAATCTGGAGAAATGAAGTTATCTGATATCATTACCGGCTTATCTTCAGAAGATACTTTTTCGAGTTCGAAAAATGTTGATAAAAATTTTTCTTCTATGAAATTAAATCGAATAAATTCCGTTTTAGATGAGATTTTATCAAACAACTATGAAAAAAAAGATATATCTAAGAGTCAAAATTCGACAAGAACTAACGTAGAAGATGAATGGAACCATATTGATCCAAAAATTGCCAGAAAAAAATTTTTGGAACTTCAAAATCAGTATGAAAAAGTCACTCATTCTCTTAAAGAGAATGGAATAAAATCTTCTCAATCCATTTTGGATATTCAAGATCTATGTGAAATATTTAAACAATTTCGATTAGTTCCAAAACAACTCGATTTTCTTATATCAGATATAAGAAAAACCATAGAAAAGATTAAAATTCAAGAGAAACTAATCATAAATATTTCGTTTAAAGAATATAAAATTCCAAAAAAGTATTTTTTAAATCTTTTTTCTGAAAATCCGAAAGAGTACGATCTAAAAGAATTAATCGTATCCAATCGATATAATAAAAAAGATGAAAAAAAATTCAAATTAGATTCGACAATTGTTCAAGCTCTCAATGAGTTAAACGAAATCGAAAAAGATACCGGAATAAGCATTAGTAAAATTAAAGAAATTGGTAGAAAAATATCCATTGGAGAAACAATAGCAAGAAGAGCTAAAAAAGAAATGGTAGAGGCAAATTTAAGATTGGTAATTTCAATAGCTAAAAAATATACTAATCGTGGATTACAGTTTTTAGATCTTATTCAAGAAGGAAACATAGGATTAATGAAAGCCGTAGATAAATTTGAGTACAGAAGAGGATATAAATTTTCTACTTATGCGACATGGTGGATTAGACAAGCTATCACTAGATCTATAGCTGATCAAGCTAGAACAATTCGTATTCCAGTTCATATGATTGAAACGATCAACAAACTAAATCATATATCTCGGCAAATACTTCAAGAAACAGGAAGAGAGCCATCTCCAGAAGAGCTTTCAGAAAGAATGCTTATTCCTGAAGAAAAAATTAGAAAAGTCCTTAAAATAGCAAGAGAACCTATCTCAATGGAAACCCCAATAGGAGACGACGAAGACAGTCATTTGGGAGATTTCATAGAAGATACAACATTAGAATTACCATTAGAATCTGCTACTTCAGAAAGTTTAAGATCTGCAACCAACGAAGTTCTTTCAGGACTTACTACAAGAGAAGCCAAAGTATTACGTATGAGATTTGGAATTGATATGCATACAGATCACACTTTAGAAGAAGTAGGAAAGCAGTTTGATGTCACTAGAGAAAGAATTAGACAAATAGAAG